>JADFDP010000029.1 GCA_018262835.1 Candidatus Aminicenantota bacterium | reverse complement strand
CGTTCCTAGAGCCGGAGTCCTTGACATTTATTACTGAGGCAACCGGGGAATGGATCTCAAAAGTAAGTCAAACTAGATATAATGCGAGCATGAAGCTGAACCGATTTATTTTCCCGGTGATACTTCCGCTTCTGGCCGCCTTGCTGCTGGCCTTCCCCGGCTGCCGGACAAATGAACCGGAAGCCGACGATCCTCCGGACACGATCGACCCTTTGGCACTGGACATCGCGGTCTTTCCCATTGACAATCCCTGGAACACCGACATATCCGCCTTTCCCGTCCATCCTGACTCGGCCGCATTCATCAACGCTATCGGCAGGGACGGCGAACTGCACCCCAGTTTTGGAACGGTCTGGGAAGGCGCGCCCAACGGCATCCCCTACGTGGTCGTGGCCGGCAGCCAAACCCCTGTTCCCATCGTCTACACGGCCTACGGCGAAGAGAGCGACCCCGGCCCCTTCCCCATCCCAGACAGCGCCCCGGTCGAGGGCGGCGCCGACTCCGGCGGCGACCGCCATGTGATCGTTATCGATCGCGATCACCATATGCTGTATGAATTGTACAAGGCCCGCAGGACCGCCGGCGGCTGGGAAGCCGAAAGCGGCGCCAAATGGAGCCTCGATTCCAATTCTGTCCGTCCCAAATACTGGACCTCGGCCGATGCCGCCGGCCTGCCCATCTTCCCCGGCCTGGTGCGCTACCTGGAGGTGCAGCAAGGCGAGATCGGCCACGCCCTGCGCTTCACCGTGGAGAGGACCCAGCGCGGCTTCATCTTTCCGGCCCGCCACTTCGCCTCCAGCAGCAACGATCCCCGCCTGCCGCCCATGGGGCTGCGGCTGCGCTTGAAAGCAAACACCGATATCTCGAGCTTCTCCGCCGGCAACCAGAAGATCCTGCGCGCCTTGAAAAAATTCGGCATGATCGTCGCCGACAACGGCTCCGACTGGTTCATATCCGGCGCGCCAGACAGCCGATGGGATGACGGGGACCTGCACGAGCTGCACCGGCTGCGCGGCCGCGATTTTGAAGCAGTCCACACCGGCACCATCGAGCACTGAATTTGATATCTTCATAGATTTTCCTTAGAATGTCGGCATGCAAAAAACACAATCCCATTTCTCAGGTGAAAAATGAAAAACCTTCTAATAGTGTTCATTGTTTTGACTTCGGCTTTGGGCATATATTCCCTGTGTGCTAAAGGAGATCTACCGCTGAACGATATTGCCGAGGAATATGTGAAGCTGGCCCTGGCCGTGGGAGCTTATGCTCCCGGGTATATTGACGCCTATTACGGGCCGAAAGAATGGATCGTTGAGAATGAAGATGAACTTGGGCGCCGGCAGTTCCCCGCGGCCGAAATGCGGGAAAAAGCCGATGCCATTCTGCGGGATCTGAGAATTGCGGCCGGGGAAAATCGGCCGGAGCTGGAGAAACTCAGGATTGAATTCCTCGGCAAACAGGTGATCGCCCTGAAAGCCGAGATCGACGCCCTTTCCGGGAAAAAGTTCACCTTCGACCAGGAAAGCGAGGCGTTTTATGACGCGGTCGCTCCAACTCACGGCCGTGAGGAATTCGCGAAAACGATCGCGGCGCTGGAAGCCGCCCTGCCGGGTCCCGGAAACCTCCAGGAAAGATTGTCCGCGTTCAAGAAAGAGTATGTTATTCCCGACGGCAAACTCCCGGCCGTGTTCGACGCGGCCATCGCCGAATGCCGGCGCCGTACCCTGGCCCGCATCGCTTTACCGCCGGGAGAAAGCTTCAAGGCCGAGTATGTGAAGGGCAAACCCTGGGGCGCCTACAACTGGTACAAGGGCAACGCCTTCAGCATCATCGAAGTGAACACGGACCTGCTCATGGATATCAGCGGCCCATTGCGGCTGGCGGCGCACGAGGGCTACCCGGGACACCATGTGTACAATGCCCTGCTCGAGCAGAAGCTGGTCAAGGAAAGGGGCTGGGTCGAATTCACGGTTTATCCTTTATTCAGCCCCCAGTCGCTCATTGCCGAGGGCACGGCCAACTGCGGCATGGAACTGCTTTTCCCAGGCGCAGAGCGGTTGGAATTCGAAACCAAAGTACTCTATCCTCTCGCCGGCCTTGACCCGGAGAAGGCCGCTGCCTACGCCCGCGTGCAAAAACTGGTGGGCGACCTGCGCTATGCCAAAAACGATGCCGCCCGGGAGTTCCTGGACGGCAAGATCAGCAGGGAGGAAGCGTTGCGCTGGTTGGCGCGCTATGCCCTGGAATCGCCCGAACGGGCGGCGAAAACGATCGATTTTTGGAACCAGTATCGCAGCTATATCATCAACTACAACCTGGGCCAGGACATCGTGTGTGCGTATATCGAAAAAACAGCGGGAAAAGATGCCCCACTGGAGCGCAAGTGGCAGGTCTTTTACGAAATTCTGACCACGCCGCGCACGCCATCGGGGCTTTCAGGGCTCGGCGGACGGTAGACGGCATACGGCAAGATGAAAGCACCAGGCATCAACGACACAGACGAAGATAATTTTATAAGCACTTATTGGAAGCGATATGCGTTGGATTGGGAACGCAGATCTGCGTTCCCTTCATTGAGAAAATCTTTATACGCCTTGGTTTTGGACATTGGAAATTGGAACTTGGAATTTATTTTGAATTTGGGATTTGTGATTTGAAATTTCAATTATTATCTTAAACATCGAACTTCGAATGTCGAACTTGCTTCTAGTGCAACAACGCCGCTTCGGTGTCGAAGTAGCGCTTCAGCCCCAGGCGGTTGGCGTGGTTGAGCAGCAGCTTGCTGGAAAGGATCACCTCGCCGGGCAGTTCGCACCACGGCTGCAGCGCCTGAATACAGCGCTGCTCGAAATCATCGGCAGGGAGCACTTCCGTGATCAGGCCGAGGGCCAGCGCCGCATCGGCAGGCAGCGGTTCGCCCTTGAACAGGATCTCGGCGGCCTTACTCTGGCCGACAAAGCGCGGCAGGAAATAGGGCAGGGCGCCGGTGGGATGCAGGCCGTGGCGGCAATGGGCCGGTGAAAAGAACATGTCGGGGCTGGCGAAACGGAAATCGGCGGCCAGGCTGGCGCCGAAGAACGGCGTCACGATGCTCTGCTGCAGGCCGAAGGCGAATATTTTCTTGAAGTCGGCGATCTGGGTGACGATGCGGTTGAGGATATTGATGTGACGGATGACCTGGGTCTTGAGATGGGTGGCCTGGCCGGGCTGGCCCAGGACAGCCTCCTCGTGGCAGATGAACTTCTCATATTCGTTGTCGGCGAAAACGGCTGGCCGGCTGAGCAGCAGCAGCGCCTGCGCCTGGTTGTCGACCTCGGCCTGGTGAAAGAGCGCCAGGAAACGGCCGCTTTCGGCCAGGTCGGTAAGGGTGGCGAAGGAGTCGGCCTGGATGCGCACCACGGCGATGCCCTCGGACAGGTAGGCTTTCAAGGAGTTGTCTTCGAATGCGAATCCGTTCGCCTGGCTCATGGTTCCCTCCTGTGGGACGAGGCCCACCGTAGAGCAGTATCGGCACGGCGAGGCCTGATGGTTAACATGCTTTTCATCCTTTCTTGAATCGGGCCCTGAAAGCGAGCTTGAGCTTGTGGCTCTGGAAGACCATGCAGGGAACGAGAACCAGGGTGAGCACAGTGGTGAAGCTCAGGCCGAAGATGACGGTCCAGGACATGGGCCCCCAAAAAATGGCGTTGTCGCCACCGAAGTAAACATGCGGGTTGAACTCCGAAAGCAGGGTGGCAAAATTGAAGTTCAGGCCGACGGCCATGGGCACCAGTCCCAGCACGGTGGTAATGGCGGTGAGCAGCACCGGGCGCAGGCGGGTGCGGCCGGCCTGCTGGATGCACTCCTGCGTGTCCTCAAGTGAGAGCTCGTCGTCTTCGTCGAGGCCCAAACGCTTTTTGGCGTTGGCCTTGAGGTAATCGGTGTAATCGACCAGCACAATGGCGTTGTTGACCACCACGCCGGCCAGCGAGATGATGCCCACGCCGGTCATCAGGATGACGAAATCCATCTTGAACAGGGCCAGGCCGCCAAAGACGCCGATGGTGCTCAGGATTACGGTGACCATGATGATCAGCGGCTTGACGAATGAATTGAACTGCAGCACCAGGATCATGGCGATCAGCGCCAGGGCGATGAGCATCACCCGGACAAGGAAGACCGAGGTCTCGGCCTGCTCCTCCTGCTCGCCGGTGAACTTGTAGGCAAAGCCCTCGGGCATGGGGTATTCCTTCATCAGCTCCTTGAGCCGGGCGTTGACGGCGTTGGCGTTATAACCCTCGATGATATTGGACCACAGGGTGATCACCCGCTCCATCTTCAGGCGGTTGACCGAGCCGAAGGTGGTGCCGTACTCGAAGCGGGCCACGCTGGAAATGGGCACCTGCATCAAGGCGCCGGTGTTGCTGCGGAACGAGATCTTCTGGTTGAGCAGCCCGGCCACCTGGCCGCGGTGCTCCTTGGCCAGGCGCACCACGATGGGGTATTCGTCCTCGTCTTGCTTGAACTTGGACACCTCGCGGCCGAACAGGGCGGTGCGGATGGTACCGGCGATCTGGGCGGTGGACAGGCCGAAGCGGCGGGCGCTGTCGCGGTCGATGCGGATCACCAGCTCGGGGTTGCTCAGGTCGATGTCGAGCTTGAGACCTTCCACTCCCGGGACGCGTTTTTCGCCAAGATAGCGCTGCACGTCGGTCACCAGCTGCAGCAGCCCGGGGAAATCCTTGCCGCTGAGCTCCATGTTCACCGGCTTGCCCGTGGGCGGGCCCATCTGGTTTTTGACCAGCTGGATCTCCACGCCGGGGTAGCGGTTGAGCAGGGCGGCGCTGAGCCGCTTCAGCAGCGATGAGGTCTTGAGGCCGCCCCGGTACTGGGTCTCTACAAAGGTGATGGTGACCATCCCCTTCTGCGGCGTGTTGCCCACCGAGGTCTCGTTCTCGCCGCCCACACCCTTGCCCACCGTGGTCAGGAACGACTCGATATAGGGCAGCTCGGGCTTCAGTACTTCGTAGATCCTCTCCTCCAACCCGAGCATGAACTCGTTGCTGGCCTGGATATCGCTGCCGATGGGCAGCTCGGCGAAGACGTTGATGAAGCGCGGCTCATTCACCGGGAAGAACTGCACCTCGCCGTGGCGAATGCCGTAAAAGGCGATAGAAAAAATGAGCAGGGCGAACACGGCCAGCAGGCTCCAGATGGAGTTCCTGCCGCGCAGGGTGAAACGCAGCACTTTCAGGTAGTAGCCCTCCAGCCAGGGCAGGATCTCGCGCTGGAACCAAGCGCTCAGGTCAAATAAAAAGAGCTGGTAAAGAACGACCAGCAGGGCCATGATCAGGATGAAGGTGCCCAGGGAGGTCCAGCCCGCCAGGTAGAACAACGCGGCCAGACCTGCCATGCCCGCCAGGGCGCGGTTGGTTTTTTTCCAGCGCGGCCGCAGCGTCTCATCCTCGCGCTTGATGAAGCGCGAGGCCAGCACCGGGTTGATGACCAGGGCCACGAAGAGCGAGGCGCTGAGTGCGATGATCAGGGTGATGGGCAGGTGCTTCATGAACTCGCCCATGATCCCCTTCCAGAACAGCAGCGGCAGGAAAGCGGCCAGGGTGGTCAGAGTGGAGGTGATGATCGGCACGGCGATCTCGCCGGTGGCGTAGCGCGCCGCCTCGAAAAGCGAGTAGCCCTGGCCGATGAAGCGGTGGATGTTCTCCACCACCACGATGCCGTTGTCGACCAGCATGCCCAGGGCCAGCACCAGGCCGAAGAGCACCATCATGTTGACCGTGGCGCCCAGGGCGCTGAGCACGATAAAGGAGATGAGCATGGACATGGGGATGGCCAGGCCGACGAACAGCGCGTTGCGCAAACCGAGGAACAGGAAGAGCACTCCCACCACAAAGATCACGCCCAGGACGATGCTGTTCTCCAGGTCGCTGACCATGTTGCGCACGTACTGTGACTGGTCGTTGGACTGGGTGACGGTCAGGCTGGCGGGGATGGCCTTGCCGAGGCGCGCCCGCTCCAGGACGGCGTTCAGCTTGTCGATGGCCACGATCAGATTCTCCCGCGCCTTCTTGATCACCTGCAGGCTGACCACCGGCTGGCGGTCGAGCCGGGCGTAGCTCAGGGGGTCCTCGAAGCCGTCAACCACTTCGGCCACGTCGCGCAGGTAGGCGATGTCCCTGCCGTCCTCCTGCTTGACGATGATGCCGGCGATCTCTTCAATGCGCTTGAACTCGCCCACGACGCGGATCGAGCGCGTGGTCTTGTCCACCACCAGGTCGCCGCCGCCGCTGTTGGTGTTCTCGGCTGCGACCGCGTTCTCGATGTCGCTGAAGCTCATCTTGAACGCTTCCATTTTCAGCGGGTCGACGTTGATCTGGATCTGGCGCTCGTTCAGGCCGCTGATCTGCACCTTGGAGATCTCGGGGATGGTCTCGATTTCGTCCTTGAGGTACTCGGCATGTTCCTTCAGCTCGTCGAGGCTGAAATCGCCCGACAGGTTGACGTTGATGATGGGGAACTCGTTGAAATCCAGCTCGATGACCATGGGTTCGACGCGCAGGTCGTTGGGCAGCTCGTTCTTGCCCTTGTCCACCGCGTCCTTGACGTCCTGCAGGGCCTTCTCGATCTTGACGTCGGAGTTGAACTCGATGAAGATGTTGGAGTTGTCCTGCGAGGAGACCGAGCGCAGCTGCTTGATGCCGCTGATGGTGTTGATCTCCTTCTCCAGCGGCCGGGTGATCAGGTTCTCGATGTCGACCGGGGAGTTGCCGGCGTAGATGGTGTTGACGAACACGTAGGGCAGGTTGACCTGGGGAAAGAGCTCCATGGGCATGGTGCGGTAGGCCATCAGTCCGAAAATGACCAGCAGCCCGATCAGCAGGAACACCGTGTTGCGGTTTTGCAGCGCCAGGGTGGTGAGGCGGAACTCGCGCACCAGCTTCTTTTCGCTCAGGTCGTTTTTTTCCATGTTCGCTTCCGATTGCGCTTCACTTGCCGACCGTGACCGGCAGTCCGTTGCGCACCAGGTTGTAACCGCTGACGATCACGTCCTGCCCGGCGACGAGCCCGGCCACGACCATGGTGCGGTTGCCCTCGGTCAACCCGGTGGTGACGTAGACCTTGCGGGCGACCTCCCTGTCGTTCTCCCGCTCCACGATGTAGAGATAGGTGCCTTCGAGGTCGTTCTTGACCAGGATGGCCGGCACCACCAGCGCGGCGGGCTCGTAAAAATCGCGGAGGCGCAGGGTAGCCATCATGTTGGGCTTCATCTGCTCCCGGCGGTTGTCCAGCTCGGCCTGCACCAGCACGGTGCGGTTCCTGGCGCTCACCACCTGGCCGATGCGGGAAATGTCCGTTTCCAGGCTCAAGCCGGGATAGGTGGGGAAAGTGACCTCGATGCGGTCGCCCTTCTGGATCTTGCCTAGGTAGGTCTCGGACACCTCGGCGTTGACGCGCATGCGGTTCAGGTTGACCAGCTGCATCAGCTGCACCCCGGGCACGGCCAGCTCGCCCGGTTTCTTGAAGATTTTGTCGACGATGCCGGTGAAGGGCGCCCGGATTTGGGTCAGGGCCAGTTGCGCCTGCAGGGCCGCCAGGCGGTCTTCCAGGCCTTCCTTATTGGTCTTGGCCTCCAGGTACTGGATCTCGGCGCCGATTTTTTTATCCCAGAGCTCCTGGCGCTTGCGGAACACCGTGCGCGCGAGTTCCAGGGCGTTCTTCACCTCGGCGACGCCGTTGCGGATGATGTCGGAATTCAGGGTGACCAGCAGATCGCCCTGCTGCACGCGCCGGCCCTCCTGGACGTGGATGGCCTGGATCTGGCCGCTGGTCTCGGCGCTGATGAACGCGTCCTGGATCGCCTCCAGGGAGCCGTTGACGGCGAAAAAGTGCTCGAACGCCTCGGGCACAACGGTTTTCACCTCAACCCGCAGGCTTTCTGGGGCAGCGGCCGGCGCCGCGTCCTTCTTCTTGCTGCAGGCGGCTGAGGCGATGATCAGGATGCATAACGCAAACAGGAAAATGTTTTTTTTCATGGCTGTTTTCCTCACAAGCGATTCAGGGCCTTGTCGAGTCGCAGGCGGGCGTCCAGCAGCTGCACCACCGTCTGGGAATGCCCGGATTCGGCGTTGAGATACTGGTTGTGGGCCTGGGTCAGCTCCATGCTGGTGGCCATGCCCTGGCCGAACTTGCTGCGCGTGTCGTCCAGGATGCGCTGCGCCAGGGCGGCCATGCCCGCCGTGTTCTTCTCCCGCTCCAGGGCGGCGGCGAAATCGGAGCGGGCCTGGACCATGGCCAGCTTCAGGCTGTCGGCCGCCTGTTTTTTAAGATTCTGCGTCTTCTCCAGCTCCAGCCGAGCCTGAGCTACTCGGGCCGGCCGCGACCCTGACGTGAAGACCGGCACGGTCAGGTTGAATCCTAGTATCGACGCGGGAAACCACGTTTCGCCCTTGTTGAAGAAGTTGAACCTGTCGCGCATGGCCGACTGGCTCAGGCTCAAGAACGCGGTGACCGTGGGCAGGTACTCCGTTTTTTCACGCTTCAGCAGCAAGGCCATGGACCTTTCCTGTGTCTCCAGTGCCCGGAAATCGATGTGACGCTTGAGGTTGAAATCGGCCGGAGCCGGCAGTTCGGCATCCATGGCGGCCAGGATCGATTCCAGGCTGTCGCTGAGGGCCACGGCACGGTCCTGGTCCACGCCCATCTGCAGCTTGAGCAGCCGGTAGGCCGTTTCCACCTGCCGCCCGGTCGTGGCCAGGGTGTTTTCCAGGTCGCTAACCGCCAGCTGCAGCTGGTCGACCTGGGTCGCCTCGCTGAAACCGGCCTGGTGCATGGCCGCGGCTTCCCTCAAGGACTGGCGCAGGTTCTCCAGGCTGGCGTTAAGTATCTGCCGGGTCTTTTCGGCCAGCAGGACCAGATGGTAGGTGTTGGCCACGGTCTCGCGGATATCGATCTCCTTTTTTTCCTGCAGGTTCTGGGCCAGCTGCAGGTAGACCTTGGAGGCCTGCAGGGCCACGATGTAGGAACCGTTGAACACGAGCTGGGTGGCGGTGACATCGAAGGTGGCGTTGTGCTGGGTGCCGAACTTCAAGCCGATGAATTCACCCTCGCCGGCGTCCGGGTCGAGGAATTTGGCCGGGATCAGCGTGGTGGGTATCTTCAGGTTGTCCCGGTAGGACAGGGTGGCGTTGAGCTGCGGCAGTCCGCTGGCGGTGGTCTCCCAGATCTTCTTGCGGGCCATGGCCACGTCGATGCGGGAATTGCGCGTGTCCGTGCTGAAGGCCACGGCGTATTCCTGGGCCTGCTTCAGGGAAAATCGCAGAGCAGCGCCGGAGTCTTCTGCGCCGATCGGCAAGATTCCGGCCAGCAGCCAGGTCAACAAAATAGCGACGGTTTTTTTCATATGGTTTTGCTTCCAGGGTCAAGAATGAGGTGAACGTTTATTATATTCAATAATTTGGATAAAGTCCAATTCCGGGGATGTTATTTGGCCCCTTGCGCGCGCCGGACCCTGGCCGCCTGTACTTCGACCAGCCAATGCGGCTTGCGGGTGTTCAGTAGCGCCTGCTGCAGGCTGATGTCGCCGGCGAGCACCCGCTCCAGCGCCAGCTCGCGCTGGGTGCGCATGCCGTGCAGCCAGGCCTGGCGCTCAAGGTAGTCGACTTGATTGCGATACCATTCATTCGAATTTTCGATGAAACGCTTCATCTCTCCGGTGAGTTCCATTACCTCGTAGACGGCGATCGATCCCAGTTCGCCCGTGTTCTGGCAATGGGGGCAGCCGCGGCCGCGCCAGGTGACAGCACTCCCGCCGGAAATGACAGCAGGGTTGCTCATGCCGGCATCCAGCAGGATTTTCGCCGGCACCCGGACCTCCTCGGCGCAATGCATGCAGACCATGAACAGCCGCCGCGGCGACACGACGATCTTCAGCAGTTCGACCGCATCCTGCCTTGATTTCCCAGAACGCCGCCAAAGGAAGCTGGCAAGACCGGCCGCACATCCGGAGACATGGATGGCCGTGATCAGGAGCCCGCCCGCAGCCGCGAAATCGATGGCCGCCTTGGCGTCGTCATCGTTGACCCAATCGATGTTCTGGAGCATCAGCACGTCGGGCTTCAGGCGGACGGCTCGCCGCAGGCAGGCGGCGACATGGTCGTATTCGCCCAGCCGGTCGCCGAGGTCGTATTGCACCACGCCGTCGAGCTTCCATTCCTTCGGCCACTCCACGGTGACAATCTTCCGCCCTTGGTCACGCAGCAGCGCCAGGGCGCGGTAGGTCGCCGTCGACTTGCCCGCGTTGCAGGGTCCGGTCAGCAGCACGATCCCCGAGCGCAAGCGCGCAGCTCGGATATATTTTTCCTCCTCGGCAGCGGCAAAGCCCAGGCCGAAGCGTGTATCCTCGACGGGCATTGCCGGTTTTAGCGAGATCTTCAGCGACTCGCCCCCCGGAGCGGGAAAGGATTCAAGGTCGAAGCGGACGGCGCGATTCTTCCTTGAGGTTTCCTGAAAAGCGAAGGAAATCTCGCCATTTTCAACACGACAGCCGGCACCGCGCAAATGCCCGCGGCGGTAGATGCGGAGAAATGAGCCCCGGCCGCCGGGAGCGGAAGCTTCCGCGGCTGGAAGCCCGGCGCACGAGCGGGCCTGGGCGATTAGCCGCCAAAAGGATTTTTCGTCGCCCACGCCGGTCAATTCCTCGAACTTGCCTTCCAGGCGCAGCCGCACCTTGGGCCGCCCGGACAGGGCGTCGATCAGGATGACATCGGCCTTCTGGCGCATCGCGGCCTGTAGGATGTCCTCGAACAGCTTATGCGCCTGCCTTTCCGTGAGCGGTCCGCCGGGATTGTGGTCGATGAGAAACTCCCTATCGCCCGCAACCGCAGGTGATGCTGGCGGTTGCCGCAACTTCTTCGGCCTGCTTCCCAGCCAATGCAGGAACCAGATGAGTACTCCAAAAAAAGCCAGGGAGATGATATCGGAAAAGCCGAACGATTGTGCCGCCATCCCTTGTCCCTCCTTAGGCGATTATATCCCAGTTCCCTCATCTGCCACAATTTATTCTTTCTTTCCGCCATCAACCGTAAACCGCACACCGATTTTCGTTTTCAGGAAGCGGACTCCTGCCACTTGACGGGCGGCACGGTATATCATAAAATATCCGAAACAGATCGAGAGGTGCTTGTGAAAGATTTTTCCCCGTATCGCAACCAGGTCATTGGCATCGACCAGACCTTTGCCACGCCCAATGGCGAAAAGCGCATCATTTACGCCGATTGGACGGCCAGCGGCCGGCTGTATCGCCCGATCGAGGAGTTCGTGGCCTGCCAGCTGGGCCCGTTCGTGGGCAACACCCATACCGAGACCACGGTGACCGGCACCCACATGACCGCGGCCTACCGCCAGGCGCAGCAGGTCATCAAGCGCCACGTGCGCGCCAACGAAACCGACGCCATCTTTTTTTCCGGCTTCGGCATGACCGCGGTCATCAACAAGCTGCAGCGCCTGCTGGGCCTGAGGATCCCGGACCAATACTGCGGCAAGCTTCCGGGCCGCTGCCGGAAAAAACCGCTGGTCATCATCACCCACATGGAGCACCATTCCAATCACACTTCCTGGAACGAATGCTATTGCCATGTCGAAATCATCCGCCGCGGGGCCGACGGCCTCCCCGACCTCGCCCACCTGGAACAGATCCTCAAGCGGCACCAGGGACGCGACCTGAAGATCGGCTCATTCACGGCCTGCTCCAACGTCACCGGCATCCACACTCCTTATCACCAAATGGCCGAGATCATGCACCGCCACGGCGGCTACTGTTTCGTTGATTTTGCCGCCGCCGCCCCTTACGTGGCCATGGACATGCATCCGGCGAAGGAAGCCGAGCGCCTCGACGCCATATTCTTTTCACCGCACAAGTTCCTGGGCGGACCGGGATCCTCGGGAGTGATGGTGCTCAACAGGGAGTTGTATCACAACCGCGTTCCCGACCATCCCGGCGGCGGCACGGTGCTGTGGACCAATCCCTGGGGCGAGCAGAAATACTACGACGATATTGAGATCCGCGAAGACGGCGGCACGCCGGGCTTTCTGCAGGCCATCCGCGCCGCCCTGGCCATCCAGTTGAAAGAGGACATGGGAGTGGCCGCCATGCTGGCCCGCGAAGAGGAATTGAAGAATACCTTGCTGAAAAAACTGACTGGACATCCCGGCGTCGAGGTGCTGGAATCGTGCCAGCAGAACCGGCTGGGCATCATATCCTTCTACTCGCTGCACCGGCACCACAACCTGATCGTCCGCCTGCTCAACGACCGCTTCGGCATCCAGACCCGGGGCGGCTGCTCCTGCGCCGGCACCTACGGCCACATCCTGCTGCAGGTCAAGCGCGAACTTTCGCGCCACATCACCGACAAGATCAATCACGGCGACCTGTCGGAAAAGCCGGGCTGGGTGCGCATTTCCCTGCACCCCATCCTGACCGAGGAGGAGGTGGATACCCTCGCCGCGGCCGTGCACGAAGTCCTGGACAATTACGACCGCTGGCAGGAAGATTATATTTTGGATCCGCATACGGCAGAATTCCATCACCGCAGCTGGAAAAGCCAGATTCCGGACCTCAGGCGAGATTTCAGGCCCTGGTAAAGTTCAAAAAAAAGTTCGAAGTTCGATGTTCGACGTTCGATGTTGAAGAAAGATCCAAAAAAGTCATATTAAAATCTTCTTTTTTAATTAACTTTATATTTCGCGCTAGGCCTTGTTCCGAAACTTCGAACCTCGAACCTCGAACCCCGTCTGCGAGCTATATGAATCTTTCGAACCGGTCCTTTTTGGCTTTGCAGATCGGGCAAACTTCGGGCGGATCGCCGCGGGCGCACAGGTAGCCGCAGACCTTGCAGCGCCAGACCGGTTGGGAAAGCTTGCCGGCGGGGGCTGACCCGGAAGCTGCGGCCTTGGCAACTCGGCGTTCGCCTGCCGGCGGCCGGCGTTCGGGTATGGAAGCGGCCTGTTTCTTGCCCTCCAGGATCTCCTGGCCCACGTACAGGGCGCAAAAGCAGGCGCCGAATTCGTTCAGATCGGCATCGCGGTAATCGCAGGGGCAGATGATGTCCAGGTCGGCGGCCTTGTCGCCCGCCGCCAGCCGGCAGGGACAGGCCCAGTAGCGGTAGCGCTCCTGGTTGACCAGAAGGCTTTTCACCAGCTCGCGGGTGAATTCGTTGTCGGGGTTCAGATGGTAACCGGAGGCCTCGGCTTCGCGCTGCAGTTTCTTCAGCAAGGCATCGACCGCCGCGTCGCTGATCTCCATCTTGTTGTTCATAGCTTGACGGCCGTCCGGATCTTTTCTTCATCAAAACCCAGAACGCAGGAGGAGTCATTGAAAACCAGGACCGGGAAAGACTCGCTGGGATTCCAACGCCGCACCTGCTCCATGGCCCGTTCCTGCTCTCCGCCTGTCAGCAAGTCCACGTACACGTAATCGTAGGCCACGCCCAGCTTGTCGAGCAGGCTGCGCGTCTTGCGGCACCAGACACAGGTGCTCAGGCCGTAGAAAGTGATCCTGCCGCAATCCTTGCCGTCCACGTGCTTGAAAGGTAGCATGGGTTCCCTCCTGCCGTAGTTGAGCGAATTATAATTTGTCACGGAACCAAAGTCAAACATGAGCGGGTCGGCGGGGGACTCGGCTTACGGTAGACGGCTGACGGTAGACGGCAAGAAAAATCCCAAACAAAGGCTCATAAGAAAATCCTGTCTTCGTTTTGATTATTGGGTCATCGGTACTTGGAGCGTGGTGCTTTCATCTTACCGTACGCCGTCCGCCGTCCGCCCTGCGCCGAGTTCCGAAGGTTGAAATCCCAGATACTTCTGCCAGTTCGCCTGCTTCTCGGCCTGGCTGAAGCCGTCGCGGCCCAGGCATTGCAAAGCCGAAACCGCCAGCAGCGCCGAAAGGTCGCGCTCGCCCAGGCGCGTTTTGAGCAGGAGATCCTCCAGGCTCGCGTAGTCATGGCCGCGGCTTTCCACGATGCGCGCGGCCAGCTTTTCGCCGATGCCCTTGATCGCCAGCAGGCCGCAGCGGATGGCGCCGCGCTCGCAGGTGAAGCCCAGGCCGCTGCGGTTGACATCCGGCGCCAGGACGGCCAGTCCCCATTTTTTCGCCTCCGCGATATACTCGGGCAACGGATAGTAACCGCCGCCGGCGTTCAGCAGCCGGCAGAAAAACTGCAGCGGCTGCCGGGTCTTCAGCCAGGCCGAAAGATAGGCGGCGTAGGCGTAGGCCAGGCTGTGCGCCTGGCAAAAGGCGTAGAGCGAAAAATCCATGGCCAGCTTCCAGAACAGTTCCAGCTCGTTCATGCTCCAGCCGTTTTTCCGGCCGCGCGCGAAAAAATCGCCGCGCCAGGGCTCACCTTTTTTCTTTTTCAACTCTTTGCGCACCTTCTCGGCCTGTTCCAGGCTCCAGCCGCTGACGTGGTGCAGCAGCACGGTGATCTGCTCCTCAAAGATCAGGGCGCCGCGGCTGGACGCGAACAGTTGCCCCAGCAGCGGGTGGCAGGGCGGCCGCCGCTCCAGGTAGGCGGCTTTCATCCCCGACCTGGCCGGGCCGGGGCGGATGATGGCCACGGCGATGGCCAGTTCCTCCAAGCTGCCCGGCCGCGCTTTCAGCAGGTTTTCCCTGGCCAGCGGGCTTTCCAGTTGAAAACAGCCCAGGGTGCGCGCCTGCTGTATGTTCTGCCAGACCAGGGCGTCGCCACTGTGCGCGCCGCCGTCGAGAGCCAGGGGCGAGATGACTTCGTAGCCGCGCACTCCCAGCAGGTCCAGCTTGAAGATGCGCAGGCGCTCGACCGTGTCCTTGTCCCAGGCCAGCTGCGGGAAGCCCCCGGGCGAGCGCGTCAGGGGCAGGACTCGGTCGACGGCTTGGCTGGAAAAAACCACGCCGCCCACATGCAGCGAGAGTTCCCGGAACACCCCGTCGAGCAGCGCTGCGGCCCGGTAGACCGCGGCGTGTCCCCCGCGTCCCCTTTCGGCCAGTTCGGCCGGTTCGGCAAACATGGGCAGGGGCTTGCTCAGGGCGTGGGCCTCCTCGGGGTTGAAGCCGAAAGCCCGGGACGTTTCGTAGAGGGCCGAGCGGGCGCCGAAAAATTTGTGGCTGGAGACAAAGGCGGCCTGCCCGTGGTACTGCCGGAACAGCCACTGGAACACCTCGTTGCGCCGCGACGAGTCGATGTCGATGTCGATGTCGGGGAGGTCGTCGCGCAGGCTGTTGACGAAGCGTTCGAACAGCAGGCCGTGCGCCAGCGGGTCGACCCGCGACATGCCCAGCAGGAACAGGACGAAAGAGGAGGCGCCCGAGCCGCGCAGGTTGAAAAAAATGCGCCGGCCGCGGCAGAAATCGGCGATGATCCCGGCGATAAGAAAATAGGCCGCCGCCCCGGTCTTGCGGATCACATGAAGTTCCTGGAGGGCGCGCTCGCGCTCCAGCGGTCCAGCGCGGCGCTGGTCCAGTTTTTTGCGGACCAAGGCCTCCAGGTCGCGGCCGCCGTCGGGAAACAGCTCATCCAGGCGGTCGAAGCCGAAGGCCAGGCGCTCGGCCAGGCGCGCCGTGTTGGCCATGGCCTGGCGGCCGCTCTCTCCCCAGCGACGCGCGATGGCGGCGCCGGGCAGCAGGCCGTCCAGCGCGGCGTCCGCCTTGAAGGTTTCGGGCAGGGGCAGGTGCCGGAAAACCGCCCGGGCCACGGCATACTTGCGCGCGTCACCGCTCCAGCGCAGGGCCTGCGCCCAGACCAGGGGGATGGCGGATTCCGCGCTCCAGGCGCGCAGCCATTGGCCGCTCCCCCATTCCAGGCCCAGGTACAGGTTTTCCCGGCCGACCTTCGTCTGCAAGCGGCGCAGGAAATCATTGTCGGTCCGCAGCGGCAGGAAGACCGCCAACACGTCGCGCAAACTGGCGGGCAGGGCGCGGCGGTTCAAACAGGAGACCAGCGAGAGGTAGCCGGCGTGCGACAGCGGGAAAAGGAGCAGGCCGCCTTTTTCCGGCAGCTGGATCTCGGTGCCCAGCAGCGGCTTCAGGCCGCGGCCGTCGGCCTCTTTCTTGAACCTTTCCCAGCCGATCAGCGACATGGGATCGCACACGGGCAGGTAGGGCAGCCCGGCTTTTTGCATGATGGCGGCCAGGGCAGCCGGGTCGACGGCGCCGGCGCCCTGCGAGAAAACGGAATAAACACGTAGAGGAACGTAGTTCATGGGAAGAGCTTAGAAGGAAAAAGTAAAAAGGAAAAAGGTAAAAGTAAGAGGAAGAAACTTCCATATCCAATGATCATTGCCTCCGCTGCAACCAAGTTGCGCAACAGCAAAATATATCGAGAAAGTGCTCTCTTCTTCACTTTTTCCTTTTACCTTTTTCCTTTTACCTTTAGAGGGCTTTGCCCTGTTTACTTCGTCAACGACGCCGTCTTCAGCACCATTCCCTCTCTTTCTATCGGGTAGAGGTCTTCCAGCAGCAGGCTGCGGGCGCTGCGCAGCGAGGAAAAGCCGAAGCGCGCCTTGACGCTGCCGATGCCGGCGGTCATTTTTTCGTCGCGCAGCGAGAAGAAGGGCAGGATGTCGCGGCCGGCCTGCAGGTCCTCCACCTTGACGCCGACCAGGCGCAGCGGCAGGTCTTTTTTGACCAGGAGCGACCGCAACAGGGGCAGGACGCTCTGCCAGAGGTGGAAATAGGAATAGGTTGGAAAGGGCAGCGCCGCCCGCTGGCAGAAGGTGGAAAAATCGCTGAAGCGCACCTTGACCTCGACGCGGCCGGCGAAGAGCTTTTCGCCGAGCAGGTGCACGGCCAGCCGGTCGAGCAGATAGGCCAGGTGCGAATAGAGCAGCCCCTGGTCGCGGATGTCCTCGGGGAAAGTGGTCTCGCGGCTGAAGCTCCTGCTGGCCGGCTCGGGCCGCCCGCGCTCCATGCCGCCGCTGCCCAGGCCGGCGAAGATCTTCCGCCACATGGCCGGGTATTTCCCCTTCAGCTCGCGGCCGCGGCGCACGCCCAGGCCCTGGAGCACGAAATAGGTCTGCGGCCCGACGCCGGGGATCTTGTCCAGCGTCAGCTGCGCGATGAACTCCTCCTCGTCGTGCAGCCAGAACAGTCCGCCCGGCTTGGCCGCCTCGCAGGCCAGCTTGGCGCCCAGGCGCGTGAAACCCAGGCCGGCCGATATCTTCAGCCCGGTCTCGCGCTCGGCCGCGGCCTTGATCCTGGCGGCCAGCTCGTAGACCGAGGCGCAGAGGTAGCGGCTGCCGCCCACGTCCACATAGGCCTCGTCCACCGACATCTCCTCGACCCGGGGCGAGAAGCGGCGCAGGCAGGCGAAGAACTGCCGTGAGATCCGGCTGTAGAGGTGGAAACGGCCGCGGCGGAAAACGGCCTGCGGGCACTTCTTGGCCGCGGTGCGCAGGGCCATGCCCGAGTGCACCCCGAAGCGGCGCGCCGCATAGGAGGCGGTGCAGACCACGCCGCGCTCGTGGGCCAGGCCGCCGACGATGAGCGGCCGGCCCCGCAGCGATGGATCCAGGGTCTCTTCCACCGCCGCGAAAAAGGCGTCGATGTCCAGGTGCAGCACCGCCGGGATTTTCACCGGTACCTGCGCAAAACGCCCACCACCCGGCCCACCAGCTGGAAGGGGGCGGCGATTGTGACGTATTCGGGATTTTCCGGGACCAGAACATAGGCATCCCGGACGCGTTTCAACCGCTTGAGGGTAATGGAACCGTCGCCGAGCCGCGCGACGACCATCTGGCCGGGGTCGGCCTGTTCGGCGCGCTGGATCAAAACCAGGTCGCCGTCCTGGATGTAGGCGTCCTTCATGCTCTGGCCCTGCACGCGGAAGGCCACGATGTCGCCCCCCTTCTCGGCCAGCCATTCGGGCAGGACCACCTCGTCACCCAGGCTTTCGAACATCTCCAGCGCCGGGCCGGCCGGCACCATGCCCACCAGCGGCACGGCCAGTCCCCCAAGGGGACGCCGGTCTTGCGACCCGGACAGTCCCCCAAGGGGACGGTTGTAGCCAACCAGGCGCCCGTCCCCCGGCGGCAACGCGCCCGGGGGCTCAACGGCCAGGTCCCAGGCCCGGCCATTTTTGAGCAGGGCTCCGCGCCGGCGCAGGCGGGAGAGGTAGGCGTGAACGGTTGCCGGCGAAGCCAGGCCGGTTGAGGCCGCAATCTCGCGCACGGTCGGAAAATATCCGTTGCGGCGGCTCAGTTCCCTGATTTTTTCCAAAACCGATTTCTGTTTTTTGGTCAGCATTTGTTCGCCTCTTGTTCGCCATTTTAATAATAATATGATTTTCCCCTGTTGTCAACAAGGAGTTCGAAAAAACTCGGCGGACGGCATACGGTTCACGGCAAGAGAAGGCAATAGTAGGAATAAAATTCCAAATCACAAATTCCAAAGACCAAATAAATTCCAAGTTCCAAATTCCAATGACCTAAACGAAAGCCTTTTCCAGTTTCTTCTCCACGTTTTGGTCATTGGTTCATTGGTGCTTGGTGCTTATTTGGAATTTGGTGCTTGGATTTTGGTGTTTTCTTCACCGTCTGCCGTCAGCCGTAGACCGATATCTGAACTTTGTTGGCTTTTTTTTCGTTTATAGCATCTGAGGGCATGGTCCCCACACAGGAGGTCACATGAAAAGACTGTATAGAAGCCGGAAAAACCGCATGCTCGGCGGTGTCTGCGGCGGCATTGCCGAATATTTCAATATCGATCCGGTCATGGTCCGCCTCATCGTTGTCGCCCTGTTTTTTGTGGGCGGATCGGCATTGCTGGCCTATGTCATCGCCCTGATCGTCATTCCCTACGAGCCATTTGAAATGGCTGCCGGCACCAACAAAGAAGCCGCGCCGACGGCTGCCTCGGCACCGGCCCAGGCCTCCCCCCAGGTCGCCAGTGACGCCATTCCCCTGTTTTTTGGCATCGTGCTGATCATCATCGGCGCCGTTTTCCTGCTGCACAATATGCCCTTTTTCGATCCTTTTTACGGCTGGGCCCGCCATTTCATCCGCCACTTCTTTTGGCCATCGCTGCTGATCATTCTCGGCATTTTCATCATCGCCCGCGGCTGGAAAAAGTAAAGCTGAAAGAGGTTCGAAGTTCGACGTTCGATGTTCGAAGTTGAAGGAAAATACTAAGAGCGATAGCTGATTATTTCGATTGCTGTGTTTTTTAAATTCGTTTGATGGCTTTTAACGTCGAACGACGAACTTCGAACCTCGAACCTACTTCTCAGCTCTTGCGAAATCCTGCCATTCGGCTATAATGACCGCCTATGGAAAAGATCATCATCCACCTGTCGCCGCGGTCTGAATTCGAGGCTGATCTGAAGGAATTTCCCGAACTGACCTCGAAAAACAAGCTGGTCAAAAAAAGCCTGGCCGTCGTCAAACGCCACACGCCCGGCATCCTTCGTTATTTGTCAAAACAAAGGACCCTGGCCCACTTGCCTACCTACCTGGTCGAAATCCATTGCCAAGCGGAAATTGACGAAGCGGAAGCCCGAAACCGCCTGCGGAATTGGCTGCGGCGCAAAATGATCCGGCGCCTGTTTTATGTTGTGATCGAACTCCTGGTCATGCCTTTTACGGCTTTCGTAGCCCTACTGCCCGGTCCCAACGTGGCCTTTTACCTGCTGTTCGTGGTTTTCTATTTCCATGCCAAGGCGTTTCTCAGCTTGCGCAAAATCAAGGTCGAGAATCTCAATATCTCCATATTGAAGAACTGAACCGGAACTTGGCGTGAAAAGGTTCGGAGTTCGATGTTCGATGTTCGACGTTGAAGAGAAGAGCAGAAAGGAAATAGTTCAAATTTCAAAGTGTAAAGTAAAAAAAGCAACAATAGAGTAAATTCTACAAATGGTTCGAATCCTATTTCTTACTTATTCTTTATTTCTTTATACTTGCTTTTGTTCTTAAACTTCGAACCTCGAACTCCGAACGTCGAACCTCTGCCTTATGGCAGTTTAATTCGTTTTACAGTCCGAGCTTCTTCCTGGCCTGATCGCTCAAGGTCTTGAATTCGGCCTCGATGCGCTGCTGCTCCTTCATCAGTTCCTGGGCCGCGGCCGAATTGGAATCCTCGCCCGACTGCTGGCCGCTGCCCGTTTTCAGCTTGCTGATCTGCTCCTGGATCTTGTCCAGCTTATCCTGTTCGTATCCCGGCATTTCAATATCCACGTATTTCCTGGCCAGTTCCCTTTCCACCTTGTCGTATTCATACTGCAGGCGCTTGATCTCCTTGTCGTTGCTGACTACGGGCTTGACCGGTTTGACCGTGGCGTTGTACTTCTTGATCTTGGCGTTATAATCGTACTTTTCATAGAGCCAGTACTTGGCATTCTTGAGCAAGGCGTCCTGGCGGGCGAGGTTCTTTTCCTTTTGGTATAGCAGCCCGGCCTCGATCTGGTAGTTGATGGCGCTGACATAGAATTTCTTGTCTTTCTGGGACTTGGCCAGGTAGATATTGCCCAGGCGCTCGGCATTGATCCCCTTGCGGCTCTTGGCGTAGGCATCGGAAAATTCCTTGACCGCGGCTTCCAATTTACCGGCTCCCATCAGGCAGCGGGCATATATTTCAAATATCTTTTCATCATTTTTGTCATTCTGGCCAAAGGAGTTGAACATGCTGATGGCCTCGTCGTATTTCTTCTGGTTGTACAACTGGCCGATCTTTTCCAGGCTGGTCAGGGGCTTGGCCGGCTGCTTGGGAGCCCCGCTCAATTCGTTTTTCAGGGCCTGGGCCTGCTTGGCGATGTCGCCGATGCCGTTCTTCTGCGAAAATTCGGCCGCTTTTTCGGCCCATTTCACCGCTTGTTCCTTGTTGCCGGTCGCCCCGTAGGAGCTGCCCAGGATCAGGTAGACGCCAGCTTCCAGCTTGGCTTCCATACCTCCCAGTTTGACGGCTTTCTCACCATTGCGGATCGCCTTGTCGTAGTTCTTGCTGTTGTAGTTGTCCACCGTCAGCCAATAAAAGGCCAGCTTGGTAAAAATATTCTGGACCGGGTCGGGATAATTCTTTATGTAGGTTTCAAATGCGGCGATCCTTTCCGCACCGGGTTTTTTTTGCAGGGCAGTAGTATAATCGATGCCGGCGTTTTCCAGGTCCTGAGACCAGGCAAAAGCCCCGATCAGCAAAATGATCAATGCGGCCACCAGTGACTTTTTCATACGATCCTCCCATGCTTATCGCATTCACTACTAATTAGACGGAAAAAACCATATAATTGAATAGCCAAGCCAACATTTTCCGTTCCGAAATGAGCGGATTTCCCAGAAAAATTGCACTTTTTTAAGTTACCATATTCCTTTGCAAAAAACAAGCGTTTGCCATATTTTTATCCAGTGTTAGTGTTATTGGCAGTGGTAGCAGCAAGCAATAACAGATTTAAAGGATTTCGGTGATTTTCTTCCTAACACTGACACTGTCACTAACACTGCTTTCTCCTTGCCAGTCTCCCCGAAAATCATTATAATAGCGGCGGCCTTCCGGCAAGGAGAAAGCCCTATGCATCCAGTCATCGAATGGAAGGACGGCACCGTGGTCATGCTCGACCAGCGCTTGCTGCCCGGCGAAAAGAAGTTCATCGTGCACCACGGCCATTTGGAAGTGGCCGCGAGCATCAAGGACATGGTCATTCGCGGCGCCCCGGCCATCGGCATCGCCGCGGCCATGGGCATCGCCTTGGGCGTGGCCGAATTGGAAAATCGCCCGGAACTCTCTGACCCCGGCTTTCTGGAAAACGAATTCAAGGCAATAGCCAGAGCCATCACCGCTACGCGCCCGACCGCGGTCAACCTTTTCTGGGCCGCCGAGCGGATGGAAAAGGTTTTTCAGCGGCATAAAAACAGCTATCCCCGCCTGCGCCAGGAATTGATCGCCGTCGCCATGGCCATGGATGAGGAGGACTTCGAGATCAACCGCCGGATCGGCCGCAACGGCCAGAAGCTTTTGAAAACAGGCAACACGATCCTCACCCACTGCAACGCCGGTGCCTTGGCCACCTCCGGCTATGGTACCGCCTTGGGCGTGGTGCGCGCCGCCGGGGAAGCGGGGAAAAAAATCAACGTCATTGCCGGTGAAACCAGACCCTACCTTCAGGGAGCGCGGCTGACCGTCTGGGAGCTGCAGGAGGACGGCATCCCCGTCACCCTGATCACCGACAGCATGGCCGGCCACGTCATGAAAATGGGCATGGTCCAGGCCGTGATCGTTGGCGCCGACCGTATCGCCGCCAATGGCGACACGGCCAACAAGATCGGAACTTATTCCCTGGCCGTCCTGGCCAGGCATCACGCCATTCCTTTTTACGTGGCCGCTCCCCTGTCCACCATTGACCCGCGAACGGCCACTGGGAATGATATTCCCATCGAGGAACGAGATGCCGCCGAGATGACGAATTTCCGCGGCACCATGACGGCCCGTCCGCATACCGTGGTGTTCAACCCGGCTTTTGACGTGACGCCGGCCACCTTGATCACATCCATTATCACGGAGGAAAAGTTGCTTTTCCCAGACTTTGGCCCGGCTATCGCCTCTCTAGAGGGGCTCAGGCGAAAATAGCCTTCAGTTCCGCCAGCCGGTGGGCGATCTTTACACCGCGTATACAGGCTGCTCGACACTCCGCGCAATCGAGGCAATTGCTCAATCCCCTGGAAGCGGGAATTTCGTCCAGGGCTCGGCGCATCTCCGAAAAATTGCCGTAGTCGGCCGCGTACATGTGAGCCCGCAGCAGGGCCGGCACATCGGCCCCGGCCGGACAGGAGCCGGCGCAGCCGCCGCACTGGCGGCAGACGCCGCCCAAGGCCAAGCTCACGCCGGGATCAGCGAGAAACTTGAGCTCTTCCGGGGAATATTCCAGGCTGAAGGCCACAGGCCAGTCGGATTCGAGCTGCTGAAAAGTGGTGTAGCCGGGAATAGCGGTTGTGACCGATTCCAGTTTAAGCGCCCATTTGAGCAGGGCGGCATGCCAGATGCTTCCCTCGTAGTATTTGGCTGCCGATTCGCTTTCCCGTGACCAGGACTGCCGGCACTGGGTTTTCATGGCCACCAGGCCGATGCCCGCCGCAGCGGCCTTGCTCATGGCATCCAGCAGCGCTTTATCGTCGGCCATGGAAAAATTAATCGCCGAGAGGATGACATCAAAGTGGCCGGCCGGGACGGCCGCCTCCAGGCACGCGGCCATGTTTTGGTGGGTGGAAAAGCCGACAAAGCGGGCTTTTTTGGCTTTCTTGGCTCTGTCGATGGCGGCCAGCAGCCCTGGGCGCTTCAGCATCGCAGGATCGCTGATATTATGTATATAAAGAATATCGACATATTCGGTCTGCAGCCGGGCCAGCGACTGGTCCAGCCGCGCCAGGAAGTCTTCCGCGACCAGCTTGTCCCCCATCTGATCGAGGATTTCAGGCCTGGCGGGAGGGATTTTGGTGGCGATAATGGCCTGATCGCGCACTTTCATTTCCTTAAGAACGCTGCCGACCATTTCCTCGTTGCGCCCTTTCTGATAACCGGCGGCGGTATCGAAATGGCGAACGCCCAACTCGTAGGAGCGCTTAAGCAAAGCCGGGTTGTCGGCGTTCATCACTCCCATGGAGACCAGGGGAACACGCACGCCGGTGCGGCCCAGGACGCGGGTGATGGGCCGGGCGGCTGCTCCCATCCCCTTGGGGGGCTTGGCATTTTTCGCGTCTGCGGCTGTAAGTTTCAGTCCGGCTTTACCCATGACTCCCGCCGCGGCGGCGCCGCCAACAGTTTGGATAAGGAACTCCCGACGGCTGTACCGATTATTTTCTTTTTTCATGCCGCCTCCTTTATTCAGGAAATTGTCTAGCGCAGATATTTTACATTTTTTTTAGAATCAAATGCAACATGCTGCATGCCGTTTCCATTTTATTTCTATTTGCTTTTCGCATAAAATGTGACTTAAGTTTGTTGAAAAGCCGTGAATTTCAGCCTATAACCAGGTAATGATAAAAATGACACAAGCGATAGCCGGTCTGCTGGCATTTTTTTTCACCACCCAGGCATTTGCCACCGAAATCAAAATGGAAGTGACCAAGGAGCTTGAAGAGGTACTGCCTTTTACCGCGGTCGACAGCCGTGGCCGGGCGGTGGCCGACCTGAAAAAAGCGGAAATTGTTTTGTTGGTTGACGGAATCAATTTCAGGGGATTTTCTTTGCTTTCACCCGGCGACGCTTCATCCAGCCCCAAAGCACAGGCTGTCCCCGCACTGGCCAAAGCGCCGCCAAACGCATATTATGAAATCATCTTTCCCTATGTCTGGGATTCCGGGCAGGCCATCCACCTACAGCTGGGGACGAATCGCAGCGGGGTTCACCTAACCGCTCCGAAAAGCATCCAAAAAAGCAAGTCCTATCAGCGCATCGAGGATTTACAAGCTGAAATCCTCGCCCTGGAATTGCTGAAAGAAAACACCTGGGAGAATTTGCAATGGGCATCACTCAACCTATTCTCCTCGGCAGCGAGAACCGGCGCTGGCAAGACAGAACCGGGCAAGGCTTACGACATCCGGCTTCCCGTGGAATACTTAAAAGACCGCATCGAATTTTTTAAAATCACCTTCGTGCCCGACAATGCGGAAATCATCATTCAGCGGCAATGGGTCACCCCCGCTACAACCATGCTCCAGATCGAAAGGGAAAGTGAGACCTACATGCTGCTGGCGGACCGCAAAAAAGCGGCGGCACTGGCGCTGAAAAACATTCCGGCGTCGCCGGCCTCCTCCGAGCAGCCAGCGGCCTCGGCCAAATTGTCGGCTGAAGAAAAAGTGAAAATCATTGCGGCCATCGGCGAACGCCAAAAAACATTGTCCGCTCTGCAGGCTGAAGTCAAGCTGATTCCGGTCGATGTTTTGCTGGCCCCGGGCCCGGAAAGCACAAAGGCTGGCGTAAGCCCCGGCCTGGAGAAAACAGCTGCCGTCGCTCCCGATTCTTCGGCCGCCAAGGATGCCGGCGCCTCGGGTCCCTTCCCATCCCTGCTGCTGCCGGATAGCAAGACAACCATGCTGAGCAAGCTGGAATCGTATCGCTCCGAACAGACCCAGACCGCTAAAATTCATTATTGCGAAAGGGCGTTAAAATATTTGAAGTTGAACCAGTTATCCAAAGCCCTGCCGTGGCTCGCGAAATCGTTTGATGGAGTACTTAAAAAAGGCGATTTTGTTTCCGCTTTGCTGGAGAAACTGAGACGCCTCGACCGCTACCAGAGGGAGATTCTGGACAAATCGGCATCCCTGGCCAAAGTGGACCTGCAGGAAAAGTTGAAAAAAATCCAGCCCTTCCCGGGCCGCGAGATGGGAAAAGCCGAAAGCGATGATTTTTTCAGCGGCTTGCAAAAAATCCTTGAAAAAAACCAGGAGGGATTCGATTTTGTCTGCCAAACCCTGGCCGAATTGCCGAAATACATGGAAATAGCCGATCTGAGATCCCTGGCAGGGAACCTAGCGTTGGGCACGCTTTCCCCTGACCCCACGGTGGCGGAGCTCCGGAAGCAAATCGTCCTGCTGCGATCCCTGTCCGCTGAACTCGCCGATAAAACTTTCATCCAGGCATCATGGACGACAGGGGTAATGGACAATCTGGATCAGATACTTGAGCGTTATCTTCGACAGTCCGGCGTCAACGAGCAAAGCTTGCTGTCGTTTCCGGAAACCATGGCCCCCGCGACGATCGGATTTGTCATGGCCAACAACCGTGCCTTTTCCAGGCCATTCAAGCGGGCCTTCCTTGAAAAAAGACTGCGCAGCCTGAGCATCGCCGATGAATGGCTGAAAGACCCATCATTTTTTGAGGTGGTCATCCAGTCCCGGGCCATTGAAAAGAATTCCCAGGGATTTTGGGAAGCCGTTTTTGCCGAAGACCTTAGCATGATCTATATCCCGCGCGGACCGTTCACCATGGGCGTACCTTGGGAATCGGGAGGAGCCGAGGACGAGTCGCCGCAGCACGAGGTGGAGCTGGCTGCCTTCTGGATCGCTAAAAATGAAACGACTTTTTCTCAATATGACCTGTTTTGCGAGGAAACGGGACGAAGCCTGATGTCCGATTACGACAAAGGAC
>JADFDP010000028.1 GCA_018262835.1 Candidatus Aminicenantota bacterium | reverse complement strand
GTGTTGAAATTATGGAAATCTCTTCCTGCAGCACCCATAATTAAGGCGTTTCGCATCAAATCCTCCTGTTGGTTTAGTTATTTTCAAGCATGAGAAATGAATTATAAGTATAATCAATATTAGCCCGGATGTCAATGATTCAGGGCTTGTGCCAGCGGTTTTTTTGTTGAAAATTCAGGGTTCGACGTTCGAGGTTCGATGTTCGATGCTGAAAAGCCATAATCCGGTCGATTTTCATGCAAATTTCGCTGAATTTCATCTTAAAACTTCGAACTCCGAACCTCTATTGAATAAAAATTGTCACATGCATATACTGCAAGCATGAACAGCAACAAAAAAGCTTCAGCCGGCGAGCGCATCCTGGTCACGGGCGGAGCAGGCTATATCGGCTCGCACGTGGTGCGCGACCTGGGAGAAAATGGGTACCGGCCCGTGGTGCTGGATAATCTCTCCTCCGGCCATGCCGAAGCCGTCCTCTGCGGCGAATTCATCCGCGGCGACGTCGCCGACTGCGATCTGCTCGGCTCGCTCATGCGCAAGTTCGCCATTCGCAGCGTCATGCACTTTGCCGCCTTCATCCAGGTCGGCGAATCGGTCGCCCAGCCGCTCAAGTACTACGAGAACAACTCGTTCAACTGCCTGCAGCTGATCAAGGCCTGCCTGGCAAACGGAGTGGAAAACTTCATCTTTTCCTCGACCGCCGCGGTCTACGGCATGCCCGAGAAGGTCCCGGTCGACGAAAAGGCACTCCTGCTGCCAATCAATCCCTACGGCGGCTCCAAGCTGGTCAGTGAAATGCTGCTGCGCGACGCCGCCGCCGCCAACCCCGGCTTTCGCTATGTCGCCCTGCGCTACTTCAACGCCGCCGGCGCCGACCGCCAGGCCCGGCTGGGGCAGAACTACCTCCAGCCGACCCACCTGCTGACCCGAGCCCTGAAAACCGCTCTGGGCCGGTTCCCCAAGCTGGAAGTGTTCGGAACCGACTACCCGACCCCCGACGGCACGGCCATCCGCGACTATATCCATGTCGACGACCTGGCCGGCGCTCACTTGTTGGCGCTCGAATTTTTAAAGGCGGAAAAACAGAGCCGCACGTTCAACTGCGGCTATGGCATCGGCCACTCGGTACTCGACGTGGTCGCCGCAGCCAAAAGAGTAACCGGCATTGATTTTCCGGTCGTCCACGCCGACCGCCGCCCCGGCGACCCTGCCGCCCTGGTAGCCGACGCCGGCTTGATCCGCCGCAAACTGGGCTGGAATCCGAGTGTCCCCCACCTGGATGAGATCGTGGCCAGCGCCTGGAAGTGGGAAAAGAAACTGGCCCTGAAGGACGCCCCGCGTAGACGGGCTCCCGGCTGAGGGGCTGCCAGAAAACCTTGAAAAACAAGTTTTTCACCATTCTCTGGCTGACCTGCCTGACGCTCGCGGCGGCCAAGTATCCGCCCGGCCTGAAATGGCGTGAGATCAGCCGCGGTCATTTCACGGTCATCTTCCCTGCCAGCCGCTGGCAGCAGGCCGAAGCCGCGCTGGCCGGCGCCGAAAGCGCTCATGAAAAACTGGCCGCCTTCTGGCGCGACCAGCCTGGGGGCAGGATGCGCATCGTCCTCAATGACGGCACCGACCAATCCAACGGCTTCGCCACTTTTTTCCCCTTCAACCTGGTCGGCCTCAACCTGCACGAACCTCCGCCCGACTCCGAGCTGGCCGCGAGGCGCGGCTGGCTCGACCTGGTACTGGCCCATGAGCTGACGCACATCTTCACCCTGAACGCCGCCGCGGAGCCGTTCCACAGAATGCGCCGGATTTTCGGCAGCCAGCCGGCCCTTTATCCGGCGGCGCAACTTCCGTCCTGGGTCATCGAAGGGCTGGCCGTGTACGGCGAATCCCGCTTCACAGGGGACGGCCGCCTGAACCACCCGCCCTATGTGCTGATGCTGGAAGCATCCCGCCGCGACAACCGGTTTCCCGACTGGCGCGGGATTGGCGGCGTCCCGGCTGCCTGGCCGGGGCCGGCGGCCAAGTACCTTTACGGCGCCGGCTTCATGGAATTCCTGGCCGAAAAGTACGGCGCCGACAGCCTCAGGCAATTTCTGGAGCGATCGACCCGCCGCCTGCTCCTGCTTAGCAGCGGCCGGGATTTTAAAAAAACCTTCGGGGAGCCACTGGGAAAGTTGTGGAAGGAATACCGGAGCCGCCCGACCGGCCCGGACCGCCCCGAGGAATCCGGACCGGCCCCGGAAAGACCGATCGGCAAAGGTTTTTCCAATCAGTATCCCTGCCCGCTGGGCGAAAACAGGCTGGCATATTTCCACCGCGATTTCCGGGGCCGGGGAGCGGTGGAGATGCTGGACATGAAAGGCGGCCGGGAAAAGACCCTGTTCAAAATGGACGCGGTCAACAGCCTCAGCTTCGCGGCGAGGGAAAACAGGATTTTTCTGTCGGCTGCGGAATACTTTCATGCATTCCATGACTTTTCCGATCTCTACGAATTCGACATGAATCAGCGTCAGTTGAAAAGGCTGTCGCTCGGCCAACGCCTTTCGCAGCCGGTGAAAAAAGAGAATGCCGACGAAATATACTGCGTCCAGCGGCGCGACGGCCGCTTTTTCCTGGCCCTTTTCGACATCCGCCAGCGAACGCTAAGAATACTTTCCCGCGGCTTCGCCGGGCTTTCACAATTGGGCCTCTCGCCCGACCAGAGCCTCCTCGCCGCAGCCGTCAAGCCGGATGGCGGGCCCTGGGGGATCGGCGTTTTTTCGACTGAGGGAGAACTGCGGGCCTGGGTCTCGGTCGATGGCTCCGACTGCCGTCAGCCCCGCTGGCAAAACAACCAAATGCTTTATTTCATCCAGGCCGGTGCGAAAATCTCGCGACTGGCCTCGCTCTCCCTGGCCGGAGAGGGCGGCAGCATATGCGATGATCCGCGCCTGAACGGGCTGCAGCAATTCACCCTGGACAGCCATGGCCAAGGCATTTGTTTCACCTACTACAGCGGCCGCGGCCTGGAGATCGCCCGGCTCGACCTGGCCGGGCTGCCGTTTTCCCCCCAGAAACTGAGCGTGGTTTCAAGCCTTCCCGAAACGCCGGTTGCGGCCCCGAAGATCGCTTCACGCCCCTACCGTTTCTGGCGCGACCTGCTCCCCCGCTACTGGACCCCGGCCTGGCGTCTGGGCGGCGACGAATTCCAGGCGGGCATATTGACCGGAGGCCAGGACGCCCCGGGTATTCACAGCTTCAGCCTGGAAGGCTATTACGGTTTTTCCAGCCGCCGCGGCAATGTCTTGTTCAGATATGTTTACGACGGCCTGTTTCCGACCCTGTCGCTCTCGTACAGCGACAGTTCTGATTTTTACCGCAATCATGACTATTCTTTGCGAAGCCAGGAACTGAAACTGGCTTCATTATGGCCGCTGCGCATCCGTCGCCGCTCCCAATTGTTCGGTTATGCCGACCTGCACCTGGAGCGCCGCTCCGTAATTTTCGCAGCGGGCACCGACCGCTATCCCGGCAGCTACAATGGCCTCCGCCTGGGTCTCGATTTCAATTCGGCTCGGGAATATTATGACTCCATTTCACCCGCCGATGGCGCGCTCTTCACCCTGCAATATGCAATTCAACCCCCCGGCCTGGGCAACGAGTTCGCCAGCCGCAGCGCCCAGGCCGACCTGAGGTATTATCTCCCCCTGATCCGGCCCGGGGTGCTTGCCTGCCGCCTGGCGCTGGCCCAGTCCTGGAACGACCCCTTTGGCTTTGCCATGGGCGGCTTGGAAGGCGAAGCCGGCGGCAGGCTGGGGAAAAGCCATCCCTTCGACCTGCTGCGCGGATTCCCGGCCGACTACGGCCGGGGCAAGGAAGGTTATCTTTTCAACCTGGAATACCGCCTGCCGCTGTGCAAAATCGAAAAAGCGGTACTGCCCGCGGTCAGCCTCGACAGGGTCTATCTCAGCGCATTTTTCGACATGGGTCGCCTCTGGCATGGAAGCAACGCGGATTTCACTCTATATTCCATAGGAACCGAAGCCGTGTTGCGCCTGGCTTTTGGCGGCGCCGCCGTCATGGACCTTTCCTTCGGCGCGGCGTACGGCTTCGGCCCAGAGAAGTTGTGGCAGATTTATCTCAGGACGGGAAGAAGCTTCTAGCCAACCTGTCCGTGACGAGTGACAAGTGCTGAGTGACAAGTGATGAGAAATGAGAAGCGGCAACAGTTCGAACTCATGCTGTTCCTCATTACTTATCACTGAGTCCTGTAAGCTCGTTCACTCATCACTCGCATTGTTTTCGGCCCACAGAAGGCATACAATAAAGCCAATGGGAGGTGGAGGATGGGAACTTACATATTAATGACCAAGATGATCCCCGAGATCTCGGCCGACCTGAAGCGCCGCGAGGCCATCGGCAAGCAGTGGAAAAAAAAGGTGGCCAAGCTGTGCCCCGACGTCAAGTGGCAGGCCCACTACGCCCTGCTGGGGCCCTACGATTTCATGGATATTTACGAGGCCAAGAACGAGGAGACCGCCGCCAAGGTTTCGCTGATCACCCGGGCCAACGGGGCGCTGAAGGCCGAAAGCTGGCCGGCGATCGAATGGAGCCGCTTCATCGAGATCACCAGGGAGATCGGCATCTGAGAAGAAGAACGAGCTATCGTGATTCGCAATTCGTGAATCGTGATTCGCAGCTGCCATAGATCGAACAATTACCCTTTCTCTTTCGAATTACGAATTACATTAGTCTGGTCCAGAACTGCCCTTGACACCGTTTTGCCTTTGGACTACATTGGCATGAACATGAGCGAAAAAAAGAAATCCCGCCGTATTTTCTGGCGCGTCGCCGCTGCGGTGCTGGCATTTATCCTGTTGCTCGGCCTGGTCTTCTGGCTGACATTGCCCGACGTCACCTGGCTGATCAAGGAGAACCCCAAGGAAACGGCCATGATGGGATTTCGCGCCCAGCAGGCCAGGCTGAAGAACCATAGGGCGCGTCGGCTGTGGAAGCGCGTCCCCCTCTCCCGCATTTCCCCCTATCTCATCCAGGCGGTGCTGATCGCCGAGGACGACAAGTTCTTCGGGCACGAGGGCTTCGACTGGGCGTCCATGCGCAAGGCCCTGGAAGCCAACATCAGCAAAAAACGCGTCATGCGCGGCGGCTCGACCATCACCCAGCAGCTGGCCAAGAACCTGTTCCTCAGCTCCGAGCAAAGCATCTGGCGCAAGCTGCGCGAAGCGGCCATCGCCTGGAAGCTGGAAAGCGAACTGAGCAAGAAGCGCATCCTGGAGCTGTACCTCAATGTCATCGATTGGGGCGCCGGTATCTACGGTGCCGAAGCCGCGGCGAGATTTTATTTCAACTGCCCGGCCTCAGGCCTGAGCCTGGGCCAGGCCATCCGCCTGGCCTCGGTCCTGCCCAACCCGCACCGCTTTTCGGCCCTGGGCGCGGACAACGCGCGCATGAACCGCAAGCGGCGCATCATCGCCGCGCGCATGCTCAGGAGACGCTGGGTAAGCCAGGAAGCTTATGATCAGGCCTTGAGCGAAATGGGGTTATAACGCTCGGCGGACGGTATGCAGTAAGAATCAAGCACCAAATTCCAAATCACAAATTCCAAACAAATCCCAATTTCCAAATTCCAATGACCCAAACAAAGGCACCATAAGTTCCACTTTCATCGTTTTGGTCATTTGGTCATTGGTGCTAGGAGTTTGTTTGGGATTTGGTGCTTGGTGCTTGGAATTTTATTCTTACAGTATTCCGTCAACCGTCTGCCGTACGCCGTGTACCGAGTGCTAGCCCTTCTCTGGATACAGTTCGTTCCACCACTCCCCCTGCCCTTTCAGCCAGCGGTCGAACCAAGCCATGATGGTCTTCATCCATTGCACCCGTTGCGGATACTTCAGGATCCAGTGCTGCTGGTCGGGAAAAGTGACCAGCGCCACCTCCCTTCCCAGCAGCTTCAGGGCGGCGAACATCTGGTAGCTCTCGCCGGGCGGTACGTTGTTGTCGTTCTGGCCATGGAGCAGGAGCAGCGGCTTGCGTATGCGTTCGGCCATGAACAGAGGGCTGTGGCCGACATAGATGTCCTTGCGGTTCCAGGGGAAGCTGTTCGCCGTCGCCACGGCGCTGTAGCCATAGCCGAAATCGCCCGCTCCCCAGTAGGATGACAGGGCGCTGATGCCGGCATGGGAAATGAGGCAGCCGAAGAGTTCGGTCTTGCTGGCCAGGTACTGGATCATGAATCCGCCGTATGAGGCGCCGATGGCGCCGACGCGGCGGTTGTCAATGAAGGGGTGGGTGCGCAGTAGCTCCTCGACACCGCGGATGATCTCGGCCGAGGTGATCTCGCCCCAGTCGTTGACGTGGGCGCTGGAGAATTCCTGTCCATAGCCGACAGCACCGCTGGGGTTGAGCACGCAGACGATGTAGCCGTTGGCCGCGTACCAGTCCTTGGGGTAGCGGCCGCCGAAATCGCGCTCAACCGGCGAGGTGCCGCCGTAGTAGTTCACGATGCAGGGATAGAGGCGGGAGGGATCGAAGTCGGGCGGGTAGCAGATGTAGCCGCCGATGGTCCTGCCCTCTTTTGTCTTGAAGCTCCAATCTTCCGACTTGCCGAAGCGCACGCGGCCGAATGTCTCCCGGTTGTAATCTTTCAACACCCTGGCGCTGCCCGAGCCCAGGTTTATCACGTATAGCTTCTGCGGCGCGCCCAGCCCCGATCCCGAGAATGCAGCCTTGCCGGAACGGGAAAAACTGACTTTCTCGACAGAATCGCAGCCGGTGTCCAGGCGGGTGAATTTCTTCTCGCCCGGAGCACAGCGGAAGACGCGCGAATAATGCTGGTCGGTCACTTTCATGAACATGCTGCCGTTCGCATGCCAGAAAGCCGAATCGATGGAAGGGGCGAAACTGCGGCTCAGGGCCTCGGCTTTTTTTGTCTTTATATCGAAGACATAGGCCTGGATATCAAAATCATTGGGAACCACACCGGCGGGCAGGGTGCTGCCCAGGCAGGAAAAAGCCGACGGGCCGCCCAGCAGCAGCAGCTTCCTGGAATCGGGCGACCACAGGAAATCCTCTATCCAGGGAATGTCCAGGATTTTTTCCCGCCGGCCATCGGCCAGGTTGTAAAGCACAAGGGTATTTTTGTGATAAGGACGGACCCTGGCGTCCTCGCCAAAGGCGGCCAGAAGCAGCGTTCGGTCGTCGGGACTGATGCGCACCTGGCTGAAATTATCGCTCGCAGTGGCCAGCGGCTGCCGCACTCCCGATTCGGGGAAGAACAGGGTCAACGCCAGGCGCCGTTCCGGGAAGGACGAACGATCATCGATTTTCCTGACATGGCGGAACGCCTTATCCTCTTCGGGCTCATCCCCATTGGCGTAAACCAGGAAAGAATTGTCCCTGGACCACCAGCAGCCGGAAAAGTTTTTAATCCCGCCCAGGATCGTCCGGCTGGCATGGGCGTCCAGGTCATGGACGCACAGATCGGTCAAATCCTTTTTTTCGCGGGTGAAGAAAAAACTGCGGGAATTTCTCAGCCATTGAAAATTGCCGATATCGGCGAAACCCTGCGAAGTGAATGCCCGGCTGCCGTTCTCCGTTTCCAGGATCTCCAGCCAGTTGCCACTCTCGCTTTCACCGCAAGGACGCTGGTTCAAAGCCACCGCCACCCTGCTCCCGTCCGGAGCCAGAAAAACATCGCTGATATTCACCGTATTCAGTACGTCTTCCATGCTGGTGCGGCGGCCGGGGGCCAGAGAAACCGCAACGGGATCAGCGGCGAAAGCCGGCATGTTTTTCAAGCTGGCCAGCAGCGGATAGATCTTGCCTCCCCCGGCGGCTGCCGTCGCAGCGGCGTCCCCTTGGGGGGGCAAAATCCCTTTGACCAGCAACAGGTGCTTGCCGTTGGCCAGGGTCAGCAGGTAACGGTTCTTTCCGGCTTCCTTTCCGCCCGGGGCGGGCTGGGGCAGCAGCGCGCCGTCAAAATAAACCCGGACCGGGAAAGCCGCTTCCAAGTCCAGCTCGGACTGCAGCCAGCGCTGGCTTTCCAGGTAAACGGCCAGGTAAACCGCCTGCCTCCCGGCCGCACCGGCGAAACGGGCGGTCTCGGGGCGCCAGCCAAGCTGCCGCTGTGTGCTCCACTGCGCTTTCACGCCCGCTTCGGGGCGGAGATTGGCCGGCACCAGGAAATCATATGCCAAAGCCGCTCCCTCACCTGCAGGCAAGGCTTCGCCGCTGGCAAGAATTTCAGCCGGTCCCAGGACCAGCCATTGGCTGATATTCCGAATGTTCGCCTCTGAGAAAACCGGCAGCGCCGCCAGCAGGAACATTATGCATAGAACAGTTTTTATTGTCATGGATAATCCTCCAAAAAGATGGTATTATACGCCCGGGAAATGCAAAGATAAACCATCAGGCCCAAGTTGTCCTTTTTTCAGGACAAAATCGGGTCCTGGAGTTGGCATTCAAATTGCTACTGAATGGACGGCGGCCCTGGAGACCCCGACGAGGGTCCGGAGCGCCCCATGGAGGCTTAAATGAAAAAAACGATTTTGCTGGGATTTGCCGCATTGATGCTGACGCTGTTCCTGGCTTCCTGTGTGGACATGAACTATGAAGCGTACGTGACCGTGGTCAACATCGGCAACATCCCCATGGATGCCTGGGTCGATGGCAATGAGGCCGAAATCGCTGCCTACGATTCGCTGACCTGGGCCATCCCCCTGGATTCAGAAAACGAGATACGCACGGTCCTGCTGGAAGCCGAGCCCGTCGGCGGCGGCGACAGCGACCGGATCGTTATCAGCCTCCATGGCGACCGCGATGTGCAGACATGGCTGACCGGCTGGGACTCGGGGCTCGGCGGCAAAGCGCTGAAGAAAGAGAGCAGGCTGCTGCACGGATCGGCGCCTAGCTCAGTGACAAGTAACAAGTAACGAGTGACAAGGAACTGCACTAGTCGAATTACCTAAGAATTCATTCGCGATTTCGCTGAATGCGGTTTCTTATTACTTGTCACTCGTCACTTGTCACTATCGTTCGTTCTTTTCTTGGTGAGGGTACGTCTTCTCGCCGGCGGGAACCGCGACATCCAGGAAATTCTCCAGCGGCGGCAGAGGGCAGTTGTAGGCAGGCGAATAGTTGCACAGCGGGTTGTAGCAACGGTTGAAATCCAGTAAAAATTCCTCGCCCTCCGGCTCCGGCACATCCATGAAGCGCCCGACCTCGTAGGACTCCTTGCCGTTGCTCATGTCCTTGAAAGGGATAAAAAGATATTGCGCATCGGGGCCTTCCAGGCTTGACTTCAGGGCGGTCAATTCCATTTCCCGGCCCTGCAGCTGAAAACGGACCCGGGCGTAGCGGTAAAAGATCTTCTCCAGCTTGCGCGTGGTGGTGATCTTCACCTCGCGCTTTTCCGGGAATATTTCCAGCCGGGCCTTCACCGCGTAGCGGGAGTCGGGGGGAAAATAGAGCAGGTGTTTAAACTCAAGCAGCTGCCTGCGCTCGGCATCGAAGACGATCAGGGCCAGGCTGTCGGCTCCCGGGTAAACGGCCAGGGTGAAGCGGCCGGCACGGAACAGGCTTCCCGGCGGCAGCGCTTCAGCGTTTTTGGCGATGTCGCGTTCACCCAGGCGGCAGGTGACATCCGCGGCGACGTCATCCCAATACCATCTGCCCTCCCTGGAGAACACCGCGAAAACCGCTCCGTCTGCGTCCAGGGGCTGGGCGGTCACGGATCCGTCGATGATGGTGATGAACGTTTTTTCCGGAGTGCTGACGGTCACGCGCGCGCTGCCGGCCATGGGCGAAGTGGCCGAGGTCTTGAAATCCATATCCTTCTGCTCCCTTTCCTGCAGCAGCTCCCGTTGCCAGGGATCATTTTCATTTCGGGCGGTCTCCACCGGCTCCTGACTTCCGCTTATAACAAAAAACAACAGCAGGCCCGCGGCCAAAACGGCCGTGCCCGTCCCCGTTTGATTTTTTTTAGGCATTGTATTTCTCCTTAGCGGCTTGCGGATACGCGCAACAGGTCCTGCAGCACCCCGGCGGCCGTATCGCTGAGGCCCGGGTTTTCCTGAACGATCCAGAGCGGCCCCATCATGTCGGTTTCCAGGCGCAAAGCGGCGCCTTTGCCGCTGACCGCGGCAAAAAAGTCATCAGCGGCGATCTCCTCGGGGCCCACTTTTGCCCGCACCTTCCCCTTTTCAATCTCCGCCCGGCAGATCAGCTTCAAGCGCCTGCCAGTTGCCGCAACTTTGGCGGCGGCATCCGGGTTCAGGCCGGAGATGCCCCGGCGTTCCACCTGCAGGGGATCGATGCCCGCATCAAGGTAGTAGTTGGCCAGGATCGCCGTCTTGGCCGCCGCGTCCCAACCCTCCAGGTCCAGGGAGGGATCGGCTTCGGCAAAGCCGAGGCGCTGGGCCGTTGCAACGGCCGCCTCCATGCCCTCGCCCGCTTCCAGGCGGGAAATGACGAAATTGGTGGTGGTGTTGAGAATTCCCGAAATACCGGTGACCCGACAGCCGGCAATCGCCGGCCCCAGGCTGAAGACCGGGGCGCCGTCCATCACCGCGCTTTCAAAAAGAAAACGCATGCCGTTTTTTTGGGACAACCCCGAAAGTTCCCGGTAAGCGAAAGCCGCCGGTCCCTTGTTGGCCGTGACCACGTGGCGCCCGCGCTCCAAGGCGGCGCGCACATGGGCGACCGCCGGTTCGCCCCGTTCCGCGATATTCAAGGTGGACAATTCCACCAGGACATCGTAATCGAGCGTCTCCAGGGCCTGCCTGACCGCCATGGGCGGAGCCGGGAAAGCGCCGCTTGCGCGAAATTGCATTAAAACTTTTTCCAGCCCGATGCCATTTGCATCCACCAGCGCCCCATGACCCCGGGTAAAGACGGCCACGGCCAGCAAGTCAAGGCCCACCAGCCCGGGATAGTTCCCGCGTTCCTCGGCCAGCATGGCCGCCATTCTTTGGGCGACATTGCCGAAGCCGATAAAAACCGCGCGCAATGGCTTTTTCTTCATGCCGCCATTGTAGCGGGTTCGAGAATCGAAGTAAACCAGCCATTGGCAGGCTCTCGCGCCTGGCAATCGTTTTTCTCCTGTCGTCTACCGTCTGCCGTCCGCCCTACGCCGAATTCTCCTTTCAAACCTCGATTCATTTTGATATAATATTGAAAGACAATGGCTAAAACAACAACTCCAACAGCCCTCAACGAGATCGTATGACGTTCGCCAACCCGGCCGTGCTCTTTCTCCTGCTGTTGCTCATCCCCTTCACCCTGCTGGTCGTGTGGAACTACCGCAAAAAAAAGCGGATCCTGCACGATTTCATTTCCCTGGAGGCCGAGGCGCGCAGCGTGGTGCGCAGCGGCCGGGAAATGGATTTTTTCAAGGCGGCGCTGCTGCTGGCGTCCTTTTTCTTCCTTATCCTGGCCCTGGCCCGGCCGCAGTGGGGAGAGCGCTTTGAAAGCCTGGACATCCGCGGCCTGGAAATTGTTTTCCTGCTCGACACCTCCACGTCCATGAACGCCGAAGACCTTCAGCCTTCGCGCCTGGAAGTGGCCAAGAATCTGATCGCCACCATCGTCGATGCGCTGAGGACCGACATGGTCAGCCAGGTCAATTTCGCTGCCACGGCCTACGTGCAATGCCCGCTGACTTTGGATTACGAGGCCTTCAAGCTCCTGGCCCTGGCCTCGGCCGCCAGCCCGAAGGAAGAGCAGGGAACCGACTTCGCCGCCGGACTGGCCCTGGCCCTGCGCATGTTCAAGAATTCCCCGACCAGCCAAAAGGTGATCGTTTTGATCACTGACGGCGAGGACCAGGAAAACAAGTGGTCCGCATCGCTGCCGGAACTGCAAAAGCAAAAGATCGCGGTTTTTACCGTGGGCATCGGATCTCCTGGCGGGGCGCCGATTCCCATTCTCGACGAAAACGGCAAGACCGCGGATTGGAAAAAAGACAGCCGGGGCGGCATCGTCAAATCCCAGCTTGACGAGACGACCTTGATCCGGATCGCTTCTGCCGGCGCCGGGCAATATTTCCGCCTAAGCGCCGCGGCCGGGATCACCTCCTTCATCCGCATTTTGCGCGATTACGAGCGGCGGCTGCTCGCCCGCAAGGTTAAAAGCAGGAAGATAGACCGCTTTGCCTATCCCCTGCTGCTGGCCGTTTTTTTCCTGGTCGGTGAGATGGTCATCAGCGAAAGGAAGATCACATGGCGAAAAAGCTGATCCCCTTTTTGCTGATCCTGTTGCTGGCCCCCTCGTCGGGGACCTTATGGGGCTGGCACTGGTTCGAGCCGGCCGCCCGCAAAAACCAGAAGGGGATTGAGGCCTACCAGCAGGGAAAATTCGCGGAAGCGCTCGGGGATTTTCTTTCAGCCAAGGGGCTGAAAGCCGAAGCCCCGCAATTAAAAAACAACACCGCCGCCGCCCTTTATGAACTGAAAAAATACCGGGAAGCCTTGGAGGAATTTTCCCGCATCGTTCCCGCCAAGCTGGGCCCGGCTGCGGCCGGCCTTCATTACAACATGGGCAACGCCTACTACCGGCTGGGACAATTCCCCAAAGCCCTGGAAAGCTACAAGCAATGCCTGCGGCTCGACCCCGACGATCTGCAGGCCAAGAAAAACTTCGAACTGACCCTGAAAAAAATCCAGGAGCAGCAACAACAGAAACAAGAGCAAAACCAACCGCAGGACCATCCCGCCGATGCGGAACGGCAAAAACAGAAATACAGCGCCATGATGCAATTCCTTAACCAGAATGAAAAACGGCAGATGGAAAAGAAAAAGCGCAAGATCACCCCGGCTAAAAATGAAAAAGACTGGTAACGCCCTGCTGTTGCCCTTCCTGGCCATGCTGCTGGCCGTGCCGCCGGGGCTGGCGGCGGCCGAGGCCGAAGTCTCGGCCAGTATCAGCGCCGAAAAGATCGGCCTTGACGATACCCTGATCTATACCCTGACCTTCAGGAACATTGAAAACCCAAGCCAGCCCGACCTTTCCCACCTGGATGATTTCAAGACCCTGCAGACTTCGCGCAGTTCTGAATTTCAATTCAACAACGGCGAGAGCGCCACCTCCACCCGTTTCATCTATTATTTGATGCCGGTGCGCACCGGAAAGCTGACCTTGCCGCAGGTCGCCTACCGGCACCAGGGCCGGGATTTCCAGACCCAACCGTTCACCGTGGAGGTGGTTAAAGGCAGCCTCAGCCCCGGCCAGTCCCCCCCGGTACGGCAGCCCTCGTTTTTCGACGACGATTTCTTCACCTCGCCCATGCAAAAACAGCAGCCGCAGAAGATGGACGCCTACTTGCGGGCGGTGCTGTCCAAAAAAAGCTGCCTGAAAGGCGAGCAGCTGCTTTTCCGCGTCCTGCTTTACACCCGCAACCGCATCGAAGCGGTGAACATGATTTCCAGCGCCTCGTTCGCCGGTTTCTGGCAGGAATGGTTCCCCGTCCCCCAATCCATCCCCCCCGGCAGCGAAAACGTCAACGGCGTCATCTACCAGGTCTACGAGATCCGCAAAGCGGCGCTTTTCGCAGGCGAGAGCGGCACCCTGGCCATTCCGCCCCTGCAGTTCGAGCTGGAAATGGCCGATCCCCAGTCCATGTTCTTCGGCTCCCGGCCGATCCGCCGCTCGACCCAGGAAGTGAAGATCACGGTCAGCGAACCGCCGGCCGCAGCCGTCGGGCTGCCGGTCGGCCAATTCGATTTTTCGCTGCACAGCCCGCTGACGCAAGCCGACATCAACGATATCGTCACACTGCAAATGAAGATCAGCGGCAGCGGCAATTGCAAAGCCATTATCCCGCCGGCGCTCCCCGGCGGCGAACGGTTCCTGGTATATTCGCCCAAGATCACCCAGGAGAGCGGGTATGACCCTGCCGCCCTGACCGGAACCCTGCGCGCCGAAATCCCGGTGTCATTCAGCAAAGCCGGCCCCCTTACTTTCCCGGCCCTGGAGTTCAGATATTTCGACCCGGCCAGCGGCCGCATCGTCAGCCTGCGCAGCCGCCCGATTCAGATCCTGGTCAGCGGCAAAAAAATTTCGGCAGACCATTCCTTGACCCTGCCCCGGAGCGCCATCGTGCAGAAAGGCGAGGACATCGATTTCATCCAGAGCGGCAGGCTCCATGACCAGTCCTGGCGCCTTTACCGGCAGAAATGGTTCACGGCCCTCATCCTGGCTTTCTTCGCCTTCAACCTGCTGGCTCTGCTGAAAACCGTTCTCTGGGACCGCCATGTCGCCGCCAGCCCGCTGCTCAGGAACCGGCAGCTCCTGGCCCGGACCCTGAAGCGGCTGACACAGGTCCGGCACGGCGAAGACATCGCCCCTCTCCTGGAAACCTACTTTCAGGAAAAAAGCGGCCTGGGCCTCGCCGAGATCTCCAACCAAAAGATCGCCGAGACCTTTCGCCAGCGGCAGGTCCCCGCCGCCAGCGCCGAAAAATTCTTGTTCATCAAGTCGCAGTCCGAGTTGGCGAGGTTCTCGGAACATAAGAAATCGGCGCTGGAGCTGAAAAAGGACCTGGAAACCCTGCGGGGTCTGCTCAAGGAAATCGACAGGAAGATGAAATGAAGGCAAAAAAGGCGATCCCTTTTTGCGCGCTGCTGGCACTGTTGGCCGTCGCCGCCAGCGCCGGAGTCCAGGAGGACTTCGCTGCCGCCAACCGCTTGTACGAAGAAGGCAAATTCGCGGCCGCCCTCCACCTTTACCAGGGCATCAGCCGCCAGGTCACGGACTGGAAGGTGCTGTTCAACATCGGCAACTGCCACTACAAGCTGGAGAATTTCCTGGCGGCCAAGATCTACTTTTTAAAAGCCCGAAAACTGCGCCCCCTGGACCGCTCCATCTCCAAAAACATCGCCATGGTCAATCGGCGTTTCCCCGCTGCCGCGGCCACGGCCAAACCGGATTTCATCAACCGCACCCTGCTGTTCCTGGAAAGCAAGCTGAGCCTGAACAGTTTAAGCGTCCTGCTGCTGCTGGCCCTCCTGCTGCTGAACATCTCACTTTTCCTGCTGCTGACCCGGGGAAGAAATAAAAAAATCTTCTACGCCGCGGCCTTCTCCATCCTGCTGGTCATGGCCCTCGGCGCCTATCACATCAGCCGCGTGGACGCCCTGGGCCAAAGCAACAGCGCCATGATCTTGGAAGAAAACTCTCTCCTGCGCAGCGGCCCGGGCGAGGACAACACCGTGCTTTTCAAGGTCGACCCCGGCCTGGAAATCCAGATCATCAACCACTACCGAGATTGGGTGCAGGTCACCGCTTCCACCCAGATCGCCGGCTGGATCGAAAAAAAGCGCCTGGCCCGGATTTGAAAAATACCGGATTGTATGTCCATTTCCCCTTCTGCCGGCGCGCCTGCTTTTACTGCCATTTTTTCAAAAAAAAGCACCAGCCGGCCCTGGCTGGCGCGTATCTCCGTTACCTGACACGCGAGATACGACTGCGCCGTGATCCCGGTCTGCAACTGGACACGGTATACATCGGCGGCGGCTCGCCCTCGCTGCTGACCGCGGCTCAGTTGGGAGCCATCATGGCGGCCGTGTCCAAAAATTTTTCTTTGACCCGGCACGCCGAAGTCACCCTGGAAGCCAATCCGGAAGACCTTTCCCTGCCGAAAATTCTCGAAATCCGCCGCGCCGGAGTCAACCGCCTGAGCATCGGCGTCCAGTCCTTCCAGGAGCGCGACCTGCGCTTGCTGAAAAGGAGCCACAGTGCCGCCCAGGCGGTTCGGGCCGTGGAGCTGGCCCTGGAAGCCGGTTTTGCCAACCTCAGCCTCGACCTGATCATCGGCCTGGAAAGCCAGACGTCCAGGAGCATGGATCTGAATTTCCGCTGGATCGAAAAACTCAGACCCGCTCACGTTTCGGTCTATATCCTGGAAGGAGTGCCGCGCAGGGAAACCCACGATAAAGATGCCCGGCTCTATTTTCAAGCCCGCCGAAGCCTGCTCGGCCTGGGCTACGATCACTACGAAGTGTCCAACTTCTGCCGGCCGCACAAGGCCTCGCGGCACAACCTGAAATATTGGCGCGACGGGGCTTACATCGGTGCGGGCGCCGCGGCCGCCGGCTATGTGAACGGCCGGGATTACCGGAACCATCCCGATTTGAAAAAGTACCAAACCTGCCTTGAAAAAGGCGTTCTGCCTGAACAGAAAACCACTTCGCTCCGGCCCGCCCTGCGCCGCATCATCACCGGCCTGCGCCTGCTCGATGGCATTCCCGCTTCGTCTTTCAGGCTTTTTCCTTCGCCAACTGATTTTTTACTGGCCGAAGGATTCCTGGTCCGCCGCGGCAAAAACATCGCCGTGCCTCCGGAAAAGATCCTGCTGCTGAACGAAATCCTGGGCTATTTCATTTGAACCCTTGTGCCGGCAGGCAGGAAGACGCTTTTTACTTCAGCGGCTGGTAGGCGGGACGGGGCTGGCCGCGGTCGCTGCATTCGGCCACCAGACGCAGGTAGTCGGCCGGGGGCTTGTGGATGAAGATGCCGATCTCCCTTGGTTTGGCCTCCTGAGCGCCGGTATATTCGTTGGCCCAGCGGACCTCGCCGTCCAGAAAGATGGATTCCTGCTCCACGGCCAGGGCGATGCGCACCTTGCGAAAGAGAGAAGGACGCTGCATGGTCTGGATCCCGATGCCGTGCTGGGAGACATCCTGGGTAAAACCCGGATGCATTTCCTCACCGCATTTGCAGATCACCAATTTGCGGAAAGGGACGCGTTTTTCCTCTCTTTTTTTGATCATGCTTCTCCCTGCTATCTTTACTCAATAATAAATATATTCAAAAATCAGAATTTTTCAATCAGGAAAAACGATCAGTTTATTTTCAGGTCACGGCCTTCGATGAAACCGGGTTTTTCAATGCCGAAAGCGGCCAGCACGGTCGGTGAAATGTCGATCAGGCCCGGGTCCTTCTCGGCGATCTTGCGGTTGGAAAAAAATACGCCCGGGATCTGGTCGCGGGTGAAGGCATGGTCGCCGCTCCACATGCGAGTGTTGTCGGAAAACAGCTCCTCGCCGACGTAATTCACCGCCGATTCCCAGGAAACCCTGTACCCGGCTGCGTAGCCGACCACGACGTCCGGGGCATTCACCGTGTAGGGCCCGCGGTAGATCTCTTCGCGAATAAAGGCCGCCTTGACGGCGTTTTTTTTATGTTTGTCGTCCATCACCTTCATCAGCTTTTCCTTGATTTCTTTTTTCAGCGCCGCAGCCTCATTGCCGGGGTTGACAATGCCCTGGCTTTCCCGGTCCTTGATATTGAGGAAGATGCCGTTCAAGCCCTGGCCGTAAGCCCGCGAGCGGCTCCAATCCACGTCGGCGTACCACTTGCCGCTGGTTTTTTTACCTTCGTTCAAGACCAGGTAACCTTCCTGGTGCAGCCAGGTATTCAGGTTGAAGCCGCGGTTGAAGGCATTGAAGCCGTGATCGGAGACGATCATCAACAGATCATGCGGGTTCATTTTTTTATTCAGCTTTTCCAGAAACGCATCCATGCGCCGGTAGCTCTCCAGGATGGACCCGGTCACCAGCGGATCGCTGCTGGGCTTGGGCGCCGGCGAACCGGAACCGGGCAGGTAACGCCAGAACATGTGCTGGATGCGGTCGGTGGTTTCAAAAACCTGGATGACCAGCCCTTCTTTGATCTTGGCCAGGGTGTTGAAAAAGATATTTTCCCTCTCTTCCTGGGTGCGGTAGACCTGGTCGATGAAGTTCTTTTCCGAAAGGACGCGCTCGTTCAGAGACCACGTGTCCTCGGCCATGCCCAGGGTGGCGAACGGCCCCAGCAGCTTGGCCAGGTAAACCGAGAATATTTTCGGATGCGAGACCGGCATCGAGGGCTTTTCCGGGTCGATGTTGATCGGCGACAGGTAGAGCTTCAATGGTTCGACGTCTTCCAGCACCCACTGGGCGATGCCGGCTACCCCGATCAGCCCCGCCTTAAAATCCAGCTTGATCCAGGGGGACAGCTGGTTTTGCCGCAGTTTGATCTTTTCCTTGCCGACGGCGATCTCGACAGTCTTGCCGGCGCGGTCCAGGACCAAAGTGAAAGGGATCTCCAGCGGGGGATTGCCCTTGCGAAAAGGATGCCCGGGCCCCTTGATCCTGCCGCGGAAACGGTCATTTCCCAGGGGCTGCAGGGATTCAAAAACACCGTCGGAGATGTCGTAGTTTTCGGCCGGGCCGCTGGAATAGAAGCTGAAACTCCCCTGGGTGCCGCGCAGGTCGGGGGTACCCAAGCCAGAAAGCATGGAGCCGTAGAACTTTTCCGGCGGAAAGGTGAAGGGCATGCGCAGCACCGAAGCGTATATGCCTCGGCTGCTGACGATCTTCCAAAAACTCTGGCTCTTACGCTTTAATTCGATCTTGGGGCTGCCCAGCGGGATTTCCCAGTTGCCGATCTTCAAGCTGCGGCGCGGGGGGATGATATCGGAACCAGCCATCTTGGGCATATAAGTGGCCCGGTCGGAGGTCAGAAAATCAAAGATATTGTGCTTGCCCGGATTGACGCCGGTGGTAAACGTGGACCAGGCCACCGGCGAGATCGGAGGTTCGGTGCTCCACAGCGGGGAAAAGGTCCCTTCCTTCATCAATTTTTCAAAATTGGGGAATTTGTGCCCCTGCTTGCGGAACTGATTGAACAGGTTGTAATCCATGCCGTCGAAACCGATGAGCAGGACCCTCTTGAATTTGGCTTTCTTCAGGGTCCTGGCCCGCTTGATGAAGCGCAATAGGGCGCGGATGGGGAAAGTCAGGAAATTGAAGATGGCCAGGAAAAAAGCCGCGAATATGAAAAAAAACGAACCGACAAAAGCGAAACCGGCCCCGGGACCGACGTAGCAGAACAGAGGCAGAGTCAAAAACATGGCCAACAATAGGATCAGTCTGATTTTACGCATGAGTAATTTTACCATAGTTCGCCGCCAGGACAAAGTACGAATGTCAGCGCCAGCATGGGTGTTGGCAGCAAGCATTGGACGATCTATATATCTTGGCTAAATGATTTAATTGAGATCCAAGTTCCGTGAATTGCCTTGACTGGCACCATCACCGACACCCACACTGGCGTCGCAGCGGAGGCGGCGCAATATGTTAATTATTTAATTTTTATTATTGATTTTTGTCGGAAAAGCGTTATAATTTAAATTAAAAAATCGGCGGCAGAAGAGGAAGCTATGAAAATTCTGGTCATCAATTGCGGCAGTTCTTCGATCAAATTCCAGCTGATCAACATGGAGACCGGCAAGGTGCTGGCCAAGGGCCTGCTGGAAAGGATCGGCATCAAGGGCTCGGTCCTCAATTATTATCAGGGCGAAAAAAAGCACGTCATCACCCGCGACGTCTCCACACACGAAGAAGGCATCCAGGTGATCGTCAGCCACCTCACTGGCGCCGAGACCGGTGTGATCAAGGACAAAAGCGAGATCTTCGCCGTCGGCCACCGCGTGGTGCATGCCGGGGAAAAATTCAACGGTACCGTGCCCATCACCGAGGCCGTGCTCAACGCGCTGAAGGAGTGCATCCCCCTGGCGCCCCTGCATAACCCGCCCAACATCACCGGCATCGAGGCCTGCCAGAAGATCCTGCCCGGCATCCCCATGGCCGGGACCTTCGACACCGCCTTTCACCAGACCATGCCCGAGAAGGCCTATATTTACCCCATTCCCTACGAATACTACCGAAAAAACAAAATCCGCCGTTACGGCTTTCACGGCACTTCGCACTTCTACGTGGCCAAACAGGGCGCCAAGGCCATGGGTAAAAAACTGGAGGACTTGAAGATTATCACCTGCCATCTGGGCAACGGCTCCTCAATGGCGGCTATCCAGAACGGTATCTCCGTGGACACCACCATGGGCTATACGCCCCTGGAAGGCCTGGTCATGGGCACTCGCTGCGGCGATATCGACCCGGCCATCCCGCTGGTGCTCCAACGCAGTATGGGCATGACCCACGAGCAGGTGGACGCCCTCCTCAACCGCAAGAGCGGCATGCTGGGAATTTCCGAGGTTTCGTCCGACATGCGCGACATCAATGAGAAGGCCGCTGCCGGCCACGCTCAGGCCCGCCTGGCACTGGAGATATTCGCCTACCGCATAAAAAAATACATTGGCGCCTACATGGCCGCCATGAACGGCACCGACCTGGTCATTTTCACTGCCGGCATCGGAGAAAGGGGTCGTGAAGAAAGGGAGATGATCCTGGAAAATATGGAATTTCTGGGCATCATCTTTGATAAAAACGCCAACCAGGAAGCATTCGGCAAGTTCGGCACGATTTCTGCGCCCGATTCACGGGTCTGCGTCATGGTCGTTCCCACCAACGAAGAGCTGGAGATCGCCGAACAGACCTTGAAAGTCATTATCGCCAACCGGAAATAACCGCCGTTCACAGGCGGCCGCCCGTTCGCAGTTGACGGGATACGTACCGTTCGCCCGAGCGGATTGCCTGCAAAAGAATATATTGTTATAATAAGAGCGCGCAAGACGTGCCCGATCGCGTCCGAAAAAAACAATGAGAAAGATCCTTTTTGCCATTTTACTGATACTGCTGCTGCAGACCCCCCGGGCATTCAAGGCCTCGGCTCTTCTGCAAGACCCGGACGGTGCCACTGCGCCGCAAAGCTCCGTTTCCCAAAAGGTCAATGGCTATGCCGACAGCGAGGATGATATTTTTTCGTCCACATACGAGCGGGAACTGCTGTCGCGCCGTTTCTTCCAAAAAAACCTGCCGCCGCTGAGTTCCAGGGAAAAGATCATCTGGTCTTTCAAAACTTCACGGGCCAATATTTTGTTATGATCAAAAAATATCCCTGGCACTTTATTTTCGCCCTGTTCATTCTCATCAGTCTGGCCAATCTTTTCCAGAAATTGAAATGGAGCTCGGTTTCCGATCACCTGGTCTGGGAGAATTCGGACCATGGGCCGATCTGCCTATCGGCCCCGGCCAACAGCCAGATCAAGCCAGGCGACATTCTCCTGGCCGTCAACAAATATTCGGTCAGCAACAAGATCGATCTGCTGCGCTCCATCGCCGGAAGGAATTACTGCCGCTACGAGATCGAACGCCAGGGCATCCTCAAAAACATCGGCATCGACATTGACCCGGTTTTTACCCCCATCTCTTATTACTTCCTGGTTTTCGTCGGCATCCTTTCCATTTTGCTGACCCTGGGCATTCTCAACATGCACGTCAAACAGGCGACCCTTTTCCCACCGCCGAAAATTTTTTTCATTCTCAGCCTTACCTTGTCCGGGTTCCTGATATTTTCCCCCACGGGGGATTACGGCCCGCTCGATTTCATTTTTCTCTTCCTGGATACCGTCTGTTACATTTTTTTCCCGGCGGTGCTGCTGCAGTACGCGCAACAGTATCCGCTCAGGACGAAGGCCTTTAAAAATTTTAGCTCTAATTTCCGCTACTTGCTGATCTATCTGGCCCCGCTGGTTTTTCTTTTAATTAACCTTTATTTCATCCTGCAGAACCTGTTCAAACCCGATCCGGAAATCCTGATTACCGCCATCAACCATTTCCGCTCACTGGCGCAAAAATATTTCGCACTCTATGTTTTCCTGGCCTGGATCGGCATCGTCATTTCATCGCTGACCTTGATCCTGAAAAAAAAGCAAAAACGCTATTTTTATCCCCTGGGCGGCATCACTCTGAGTTTGATCGCTTTGCTGCTGCTGAATTTTTCCCCGCAAGCCTTCGCCGGCAATACCGGCCTCAGCGTTCTCCTGGGCATGTTCTTTCTCCCTTTTCTCCCTTTGAGTTTGGTCTACTTTCTTTCCCCCAAGCGGGTGACCGATATCGAAAACATCATTAAAAAAACCCTGTCGGTCTCATCGCTATTCATTTTCATTTTCGGCGTCTATCTTTTTTTAGGCTTGAATATTGAGCAGAACAAGCTGTTGGGCATATTCTGGTCCATCGCGGCCATCCTGATGGCCGGGCTGCTGTTCAAGCCACTGGAAAGCACCATCCAGAAATTCTTTGAAAAATTATTCTACCGCCAGACCTTTAATTTCAAGCGCAAACTGAAGGAGCTGGAGAGCTCGATCAGCGCCCAGAGAGACCTCTCCTCGCTATCACAGAATTTTCTGGAGATCATCAACCGCGGTTTCCAGCTGCAGGATTCCTCCCTGCTGATCCATTACAAGAGCACCCTTTTTTACTCGATGCCCGACCGCACCCGCCTGATGCTGACCCGGGCGTTTCACGGCGCCTTGGAAAACCAGGAGCACCTCATTTTCCTCTCCGAACAGGAATTTGAAACAAAGTATCCCAGGGACCATGCCGCCATGCCGCCGAAAAAATTTTTCCAGTTCCTGCCATTGAAAATCGCCGACCGGCTGGTCGGCATCGTGGCCATGAGCCGAAAAACAAATCACACTTACCTGACCGTTGAGGATTGGGAGCTGATGTCAAGCATCTCATCGCCCTTGGCCCTTTCGGTGGAAAACGCCTTTCTCTATTCCCGCCTCGAAACCCAGCTGAAGGAGCTGAACCTACTGAAGGAATTCAACGAAAATATCATTGAAAACATCAATCTCGGCATCATGGTCGTCTCGCGCCTTAACCAGGTCCAGACTTGGAACTATTTCATGGAAGACCGCTTTCAGATCAAGAGGGAAAACGCCCTGCGCAGAAAAGCGCCGCTGGTCCTGGGCAAGGGTTTCTGGAGCAAGATCCATACTGAGCAGGACGGCACTCACACCCTGCGCAATATCCAAGTGCAGATCCCCAATGCAGAGTCGATCTATGACGTGTACATATCCCCCTTGAAAAACGAGTACGGCAGCATATCCGGCCGCATATTCGTGTTCGAGGACGTGACCGAAAAGAACAAAATACAGAACCAGCTGATCACTTCGGAAAAAATGGCGTCCTTGGGACTGCTCTCGGCCGGGATCGCCCACGAGATCAACACTCCCTTGACCGGCATTTCCTCTTACTGCCAATTCCTGCTCGACAACCCGAACGGCAAGGAAAACCAGGAGCTGGTCGTAAAAATGCAGGACCAGGTACTGCGCGTGAACAAGATCATCCGCACCCTGCTCGATTTTTCACGGCAAAAAGGTCAGCAGCCCGTGCCCATCAACCTGAACAAGGTGATCGACGAAAGCCTGGCCCTGGTCGAGCACAAGCTGAAAAAGAAGAGCATCACCTTCAAAAAGGAAACCGAATTTCTGAAGAGTTTCCACGGCTTTCCTACCCGCTTGCAGCAGCTTTTCATCAACCTCTTCATCAACGCCATCGACGCCATCGACAGCGAAGGCTGGATTTCGATCAGCGGTGAAGAAAGCGCCGACGAGATCATCGTGCGCTTCAAGGACAACGGCCGCGGCATCCGCGACAAGAACCTGGAAAAAATATTCGACCCGTTTTTCACCACCAAGGAGATCGGCAAGGGAACGGGCCTGGGCCTGGCCATCGTCTACAATATCGTCAAAGAACACTTCGGCAATATCCAGGTGCACAGCAAGATCGACCACGGCACCACTTTTATCATCACCTTCCCGCAGCAAAGCCCGCTGAGGAGCATTAGCTTATGAAAAGAAAATCGATCCATTTGGTCGACGACGAAAGCATCATCCACGATATTTTCAGGAGAATTTTCCAGGAACCCGAATACGATCTTCGCATTTCGGAAAACAAATCCCAGGCCAAGGCAAACCACGATGCGGACATGGACGTAGTGATCATGGACCAGATGATCCCCGGCAGTTCGGGGCTGGAAATTTTCAAGGAGCTGAAAAAGGACGACCCGCAGATCAAGGTCATTTTTTTAACCGCCTTCGGGACGATCGAAGCCGCCATCGAGGCGATTCAGCAGGGGGCGGTGGACTACCTACAAAAGCCGTTCAACAACATCGAACTCAAGCACAAAGTAGACCGGGTCATCAAGGAAAAAAAGCTGAGCCGGGAAAACACGCAGTTGAAAAAAACGATCAACGACCGGTTTTCATTCGACAACATCATCGGCCGCAGCCCGCTTTTGAAAAAGATCCTGGGCATCGTGGAAAGCGTGGCCGACGCCAATTCCACCGTTTTGATCACCGGGGAAAGCGGCACCGGCAAGGAACTGATCGCCAAGGCCATCCACTCCAACTCCAACCGCAAAGACATGCCTTTTTTGCCTTTCAACTCGAGCAATATCCCGGCCAATTTGTTTGAAAGCCTGCTTTTCGGCTACAAAAAAGGCGCCTACACCGGAGCGGTCAGCGACAAAAAGGGGAGCTTTGAGGAAGCGGACGGCGGCACCATTTTTTTCGATGAGATCGCCAACCTGACCGATGAGGTCCAGTCCAAGATCCTGCGCGTCATTCAGGAAAAGGAGATCCAGCCACTGGGCAGCAACCTGATCAAAAAAGTCGACGTCCGTATCCTGGCCGCCACAAACATCGACCTGCTGGCCAAAGTGAAAAACAACGAATTCCGCGAAGACCTTTATTACCGCCTGAACATCATCAACATCCACCTGCCCCCCTTGCGCGAGCGCAAGGAGGACATTCCCCTGCTGGCCGAAGCTTTCCTGAAGCGATTCACCCGCGAAAACAAGAAGGCCATCAAGGGAATGAACGCGAAATTCCTGCGTCATTTGCTGGATTACGATTGGCCGGGAAATATCCGCGAACTGGAGAATACAATCCTGCGGGCCGTCCTGCTGTCCAGCTCCGAGACCCTGGCCCCCGAGGCCCTGACTCCGGAGATCCGGGGCATCAAGAACCAGCGTTCGCTGCCGGGGGGCTTCAACGAGAAGGTGAATGTCTTCAAAAGGCAGCTGATCATCGAGACCCTGGAAAGGAACAGCTGGGTGCAGAAGAAGGCCGCCGATGAACTGCTGCTCAAACCGTCCACGCTGTATGAGCTGATCAAAAGGCTGAGGATTGAAAAATGAAAGAGATCAAACTGCAGAAATATCTGCAAAACTGCGGGCTGGCCAGCCGCCGCGATATCCGCGGCTGGATCCACGATGGAAAGATCAAGGTCAACCAACGCACGGTAACCGACCCCAATTTCCCGGTCTGCGCCCCGGGCGACCGGATCCATCTGCGCAATAAGCTGCTGAAGCTAACCCCCCAGGATAAAAGTTATTTCCTGTTCAACAAGCCGGTGGGGATCGTTTCCACCCTGGATGACCCGCAGGGGCGCTCCACCATCCGCTCCTTCATCACCCGCATCAAGGAGCGGGTCTATCCGGTCGGCAGGCTGGATTACAACTCCGACGGGCTGATGCTGCTGACCAACGACGGCGACCTGGCCAACTTCATCATCTCGGCCAAGAACCAGGTGCCCAAGACATACATGCTGAAAATCAAAGGGAACTTGAGCGAAGCCACGCAAAAAAAACTGGAAAAGGGAGTATTCCTGGAAGGAGAGCGGCTCAATCCCTTTGTCATCGAGCCGGTAAAAATGACCAGCTCCGGCAACTCCTGGCTGAAGGTGACCATCACCGAGGGCAAGAAGCACATCCTGCGCGATGCCTTCAAGTACTCCGGCCACCCGGTGGAAAAGCTCCGCCGCGTCGCCATCGGCAACCTGACGCTGGGCAAGCTGCCCCTGGGCGAATGGCGGGAGCTGAAGGATTACGAAATCGCGGCCTTCAAGAAGAAATACCGCTACCCGGAATAGAGCAGCGTAGAATACTGCCTTGGGTAGGGAACGCAGATAGTCGTTCCCTTCAGCAAAAAATCTCAATTACGCTTTTTTTAGTTGGTGGAACTTGAATTGATATGGAATTTGGGATTTATTTTTGAAATGAAGGAAGGGAAGGTTTTGACGTATCATAGGGGCGATCCTTGTGATCGCCCTTATTCTTGTAATTTATTTTCTTTTATAAATCTAAAAAAAGGGGCGAATACGAGATTCGCCCCTACAGAAATATCTTATTTCGCGATCCTGAACTTGTCCTCGACCTGGTCGTGCTCGACCTGGTAATAGGAGTAGCCGGTGCCCGCCGGGATCAGGCGGCCCATGGTCACGTTCTCCTTGATGCCCAGCAGGTGGTCTTCCTTGCCGGCGATGGCGGCGTCGGTCAGCACGCGCGTGGTCTCCTGGAAAGCGGCGGCGGAGAGGAAGCTGTCATTGGCCAGCGCGGCGCGCGAGATGGGCAGCAGCGCGGGCTTGGCCTTGGCCGGGCGGCCGCCGTCGGCCTCGACGCGGGCGTTTTCCTCCTCGAACTTCCATTTCTCGATGATCTGGTCGGGGATGAAGGAGGTGTCCCCGGTCTCCTCGACGCGACGCCACTTGATCATCTGGCGGATGATGATCTCGATGTGCTTGTCGTTGATCTCCACGCCCTGCAGGCGGTAGACGTCCTGGATCTCCTTGAGCAGGTATTCGGCCAGCTTCTGCTCGCCCAAAACGGTAAGAATGTCCACGGGGTTGAGCGGGCCGTCCATCAGGGGGGTGCCGGCCGTGATCTTGCCGCCGTCATCGACAATGATGTGGGCGCCGCGGGGGATGTTGTGCTCGTCGGGCTTGATGTTCTTGTCGAAGGAGCGGATGGTGATCTTGCGGGCGCCTTTCTGCACCTTGCCGTATTCGACCACGCCGTCGATCTGGGCCATCTTGGCCGGGAATTTCGGCTTGCGCGCTTCAAACAGTTCGGTGACGCGCGGCAGGCCGCCGGTGATGTCCTTGGTCTTGGCGAATTCCGAGGGGATCTTGGACAGGACGTCCCCGGCCTTGACCTCGTCGCCGTCCTTGACCGAAATATGGGCGTTGACCGGCAGGAAATACTTGCGCTTGATTTTGTTGGTCGCCTTGTCGCGGATGGCGATATGGGGCAGCAGCTCGTCGCGCAGCTTCTCGTTCTTGATATCGATGACCAGCTGGGTGATCTTGCCGGTTTCTTCGTCGCGGGCGTTGACAAAGGAGATGTTCTCTTCCAGGTCCTTCAGTTCCGCGATACCGTCGTCGTTGGTCAGCAGCGAATTGGCGAAAGGATCCCATTCCAGCAGCATGTCGCCCTTCTTGACCGCCTGGTTGTCCTTGACCAGGATCTTGGAGCCGTAGGCCACGGGGTACATGGCCTTCTCGCGCTTCTTGGAATCGAGCAGCTGCAGCGACCCGATGCGGTTCATGGCGATGAACTCGTTGTTCTTGTTTTCGATGATCTCCAGGTTGTTGTACTTGACAATGCCCTCGTAGCCGGACTGCAGGCGCGTCTGGCCCTCGTGGCGGCCGATGCCGCCGATGTGGAAGGTGCGCATGGTCAGCTGCGTGCCCGGCTCGCCGATGGATTGGGCGGCAATGATGCCCACGGCTTCGCCCAGCTCGATGATCTTGCCGGTGGAGAGGTTGCGGCCATAGCACTTCGTGCAGACGCCGCTGCGGGTCTCGCAGGTCAGGACCGAGCGGATCTTGGCCTTCATGATGCCCGAGTCCACGATCTCCTTGCCCTTGTACT
>JADFDP010000027.1 GCA_018262835.1 Candidatus Aminicenantota bacterium | reverse complement strand
CAGCAAAGGCTTCTCGCTGGCGCTGCCCAGCGGCCAGCTGCCGAAAAAGTCCTGGGCGCAGGGCGAAACTTCGCCATTGAAAAAAACCAGCAGCGCGTTCCAGGGAAAGGTGCAGGCGGAAAACCTGCCGCCGTTTCCAGGCGCGCCCAGGTGTCCGGCCCAATTGTGGGGCTTCTTGATGACCAGCTCGTCCAGCCCCAGTTTTTTGAAGCGATCGATGAATTCACGGCGATTTTTCCTTTCAGTGATCTCAGGGGAAAGTTCCATCACTTCGATGGCCAGCAGCGGGTTTTTTTGCCGCAATTGCCGGCGCCGCCGCAAAAAACGGCCAATGTTTTCCGTTACCTGCTCAAAACTGGCTCCGGCGCGATTTTTTTCATATGAAGAGGCGCTGAAACCGTCAAAGGAAATGGACAGGCGCTGCAGCCCCGAGGTCAGGATTTCCTCGCTCGTTTTCCCGTCCAATAAGATGCCGTTGGTATGCAGCTTGCAAAAAATTCCCTGGGCCGCCGCATAATGGATGTAACGGCCGACCTGCGGATGCAGCAGCGACTCGCCGCGGTGGTGGAGGCTGATTTCAAAGGCGAATTCCCGCCCCTGGTCAATGACTTTCTTGAACAATGGCCAGGGCATGTCTCCTTTCTGGCTTACAGGCAAATCTTTGTTGGGGCAGGCTGGACAGCGCAAATTGCAGCGCGAGCTGATCTCCACCCAAAGGCGCAGCGGGGGGGCCGCCACCACGATTTCACGGTGCCGGTAACTTCGATAAAGGGCAAGGAGGCGCCGATAATAGCGTATTCTCCCGGTCATGGGTCGCGGGTGGCCGGATTTCCGGCTGCTGGATTTTTCCAGCCAGGGAGAAAAGTGTTGGCACCGATCTGCCAGGCCTCGTCCAGCCAGCTGAAGCCCCGCACCCAGTACTCGGCAATCGGCTCCATAAAGCCTTGTTTGCTGCTTTTGAAGCCTTTGTAATACAGGTAGCGGCGGAGACGGCTCTCCGTGGCGGTGATGGCAAAAAGCGGCCGGCCGGGGAAATTGTTTTTCAGTCCCATCGCCGCTGCGACCGTGACGGGAATGTCTCCCAGACATACCGGGGCATCGGAGATGGCCAGCGGTTTTTCTCCGGGATCATCCGCCGGTTTCATCAGCATTAGCGGCAGGGCGCCCGCCTTGATTTTCAGCAATCCGGGAAGCGGGGGTGTTTTCGGCAATGCCGTTCCCAAGGCGCCGAGGTTGATTTCGCATAGTCCCCAGTTGCCCGGTCCATGATCCCCGACAATTAAAATCAAGGAATTGCGAAACGTGTCGATTTGCTTGAGCTTGGCAAGAAACTTGGCCACCAGCTTCATCAATCCCTTGGCTTGACGCTTATAGTTGCGGCGGTTGAATTCCATCCTTTCCAACCGGCAGGAGTCGTTCATGCGCAGCGGCGGATGAACTCCCCGCAGATGATAAAATTTAAAGACAGGCTGCCGGGAATCGACTTTGGCTTCTTGGATCATGGATTCGGTAAACAGCTGGTCAGGCAGTATGGCGGCCCTCATTTTTTTCCCGGCCTCGATGGAACTCCTGCGATCCGGCTCCGTTTTGTTGAATATCCGGCTTAAAAACCAGGATTGCCGGTTGTAAACCGCGGTTTTCAAAAAATGCGGCATTTGTCGGAACAGGCTCAAATCGATCAGGTAAGCCACATCCTTGAAGGACGGCGGAAAACGATCTTTCAGGTTGGATGCCAGGCTTCTGTCCAGGTACATGCCGATGCCGACATTGCCACCGGGAAATATGTCGCAGCGGTATTTGTTTTTTTTCAGCAGCAGGGGCAGGGAATTGCCCAGATAGGCGCGTTCTAAAAAATCATCTATGGGGATGGAATTGTCGTATTGCTGAGCGGTCAGCATATCCGGGATCGCCGTTTTGGTGCTCGGCGATCCGCCCAGGGAATTGCGGAAATAGGTAAAACCGGAAAAAATTTTCTCATAATCCCGGTTTTCATCAAGCAGTTCTTGAAAAACATCGGTTTGAAAAGTATCCAGTACGACGATGATGACGTTTCGGCTGCTGGAATATGAGAATTCGCGGCTTTCGTCGATGCTGAAGCGCTTCATGCCGGGTTTTGGGGCATGGGGAACCACGACGATCAAAATATCCAGGATTTGGACCGCGATCAGCAGCAGGCTCAGCGGCCGGGCGATTTTTTTTACTATTGGCGAATACAAGAACGCCAGGAGCAGAAGCAAAATCCATATTGGGGTGTCGATCAAGCCCAAATATGACTTTTGGCTCCAATGGATGTCATGGCCGTCCAAGAGACCGTAATTCCAGACCAGAATGTTGCCTTGCAGCCATAACAGGACGGCTGCAGCGAGAAGCATGCCCAGGAGTTTTTCGGACGGCGCCCGGGGAATCGCTTTCAGCAGCAGGATGCCCGTTCCCATCACTGCCAGCACCAGGGCGGCCAGGAAAGGGAGGATAGAGCCAAAGCTGTAGGCGAATTCATCGGCATTGCCGAAATAGATCCGCACGGGCCCGAAAAAGCCCAGGGTCAGGGAGAACAGGGCAGCGACCGCCAACCGGGTGTAAGGCCGCAGTGAATCAACTGGGTTCAGCGCCATTTTTCATTTTATGCCAATTGTCCCGGGACGTCAATAGCCGATGATTGACAATCGCGCCGCCGCGGCATAGAATTTTGCCCATGACAGGAAAAACGGCTTTCCGCTGGCAGCTGCAGATGTTCCGCAAGTCGCTTAAAAAGAAAATGAAGGTCCAGGCCTTGAAAAAATTCCTGGGCGACCGCGCCTTCCGGGATTGTCTGTTGATCACCTGCGGCGACAACAACGGCGCGATCAATTACCATTTGCGCGGCCGCGGCGGCGATTGGAGCTGGGCTGAATTTGAAAACGAGAACCGGGCCGACATGGAAGAGTTGCTGGCGGCCCCCGTGTATTTGCTGGACAAGGCGACATGCCGGCTGCCTTTCGCGGACGCGACCTTTGACTTGCTGGTCAGCATTGACGTGCATGAGCACCTGGCCCGGCCCGAACTCCTGGCCGCCGAGTTTTTCCGGGTGCTGAAGCCCGGCGGCCTGGCCTTGGTAACCACGCCCAACGGCAATGAACGCAAGCCGGTCGTCCGCCTCAAACGCTGGTCGGGCTTGGACAACCTGGAATACGGCCACGTGCGTACGGGCTTCGACATCCCCGATCTGGAGGCGCTGCTTGCGTCAGCCGGCCTTACTCCCGGCCGCAGCGGGTCTTATGCCAAATTTTTCACGGAATTCCTGGAATGGGTCATCAACTGGACCTACGTGAGAATCCTTAATCGCCGCCACAGGGCTCCCGGTTCGGGCATCGCCCCCAGCAGTTTGCAAAAGCTGCAGGCGGTCAAAAAAAGCTACCGCCTGTACTCTCTTCTTTATCCCTTGTTCTGGGCATTTTCGCAGCTGGATCGCCTTTTGTTTTTCAGCCGCGGTTACGCGGTCATCGTCGAAGCTGAAAAGAGTGATGGGTGATTAGTGATAAGTGATTGGTAACAGCAAAGGCTCGATCTATATCCGTTTTTCTTGCTCATCACTCATCACTTTTATTCTTCCAAGATCTCCAGGTGCTCGTTGATCCGGCGGGCGGCTGCGCGAAAGTCCGCGGCCGAGCGGCGGTAGTTTTCCAGGAATTCGTCCAGGAAGGAAAACTGGGAGCGATAACGCCCGCTTAAACAAAAGATATAATGCCGGCCCGGGTCTGCCGCGCGGCCGGTCATGTTCTTTTTCAGAATGCTGAATTCGTCGAAGGGGGAGGAGCCGGCGGGCACATTGCGCCATTTCCGTTCCATGGTCCGGATCCAAAGCAATTTTTTTTGGGAGAGGCCCAGGCGGAAAAGAGTCTGAGCCAAGCTTTTTGAATCCGGTCGGGGGAGTTTCTCGAGCTCCGCGAGCCATTGCAAGCTTTTTTCCCTGCGGCTCACGACCTGGTCGTATTCGTCCTGCAGGGTGCTGCCGATCTCCAGCGACATGCCCAGGACGAAATAGCCGACCAGGGTTTGAAATTCCTCCATGTCCCGGTCAACCGCCGGCAACCGCAGCCACTGCCGCATGAAAGCCAGACGCTGTTCATGGCTGCTGCCGGCCGGCAATCGCTTTTTGATCTTTTCGTACGCTTGCTCGCTCAGATAATCGCTTTCCTGCCTGTCGCCGCTGGCGGCGGGCCCGGTTTTATGAAGTATCCTGGCCAGCGCTTCCTCGGTCATGGCCAGCCTGATTTTTTCTTCGTCGCAGCAGGTGATTCCGCTTGGCAGGATTTCCTGGGCCGCAGGAAAGGGGATGCCGGCTGCGCCCAGGCTCAGCAAAAAGAGAAGCATGGTTTTCGGTCTCATTCGGGTTTATTTTAAGCAAAGCGGATTCCGATTTCAATCGCGGCCGATTTCCCCCCGTTGACTTTTGGGGTTTTTTCATTTATAGTTTTTTTTTAAGGAGTGGCAATGAACATCAAACACCAAAAAACAAAACAAATTTTAGATCTGTTCGAAGAAATCAGCGCCATCCCGCGCTGTTCCAAGCACGAAGAAAAAATCTGCGCTTTCCTTTTGGCATGGGCTGGAAAACACGGCCTGGAAGCCATGAAGGACAAGGTCGGCAATGTACTGATCAAAGTGTCCGCCACGCCGGGTTATGAAAGATCAGGGGCCGTGGTGATCCAAGGCCATATGGACATGGTTTGCGAAAAAACCGCCGATTCTTCCCATGATTTCGCCAAGGACCCCATCCGTTTCGTCTATGACGGCGATTGGCTGAAAGCCGATCACACCACCCTGGGCGCCGACAACGGCATCGCCCTGGCCATGGCCATGGTGCTGGCTTTGGATGAGAAAGCCGTCCATCCTCCCCTGGAACTCCTTTTCACCGTGGATGAGGAAACCGGCCTGACCGGGGCCAACGCGCTGCAGGGCGATTTCATCCAGGGCAAGATCCTGCTCAATGTCGATTCCGAGGATGAGGGCGTGTTCACCGTCGGCTGCGCCGGCGGCCGCGACACCCACATCAGTTTGCCGCTGCAGTACGAAAATGCCCCGGACGGTTTCGTCATGGCCCGCCTGAAGGCCGGCGGCATGACGGGCGGCCATTCCGGGGTCAATATCAATGAGGAGCGGGCCAATGCCATCCGGGTTCTGGTCAGGGCCCTCATGCAGATCAAGAAGGATTCCGACCTGCGCCTGGCCGATATCGCCGGCGGTACGGCCCACAACGCCATCCCCCGCGACGCCTGGGCCGATATTTTCATCCCCCGGGACAGCTTCAAGTCCATTGAAAAGGCTGTGGCCAATCTGGAAGAGACCTTCAGGCGCGAATTCAAGAAAACCGATCCCGACCTGAAGCTCTCCGTGGAGCTGCAGCCCGAGACCATGGGCAAGCGCCCGCTGAACGTGGCCGACAGCGCCAAGATCTGCGACCTGATCATCGCCCTGCCCCACGGAGTGGCCGCCATGTCCACCGAGATGAAGGGGCTGGTGGAAACCTCCAACAACCTGGCCAACGTCAAGATCGCCAACAGCAAGATGGAGATCGTCACCAGCCAGCGCAGCTCGGTCATGTCTCGCCTGCACGCACTTACCTGGCGGATCGAAGCCATCGCGCGTCTGGCCGGCGCCCAGGCCGTCAGCGGCAACGGCTACCCGTCCTGGCAGCCCAACCTGCAATCGCCGCTGCTGGCCCGCTGCAAAGACGTGTACCGCAAGCTGTTCGGCAGGGAGCCGCACGTGGAAGCCATTCACGCCGGCCTGGAATGCGGCATCATCGGCGACAAGAAAGAAGGGATGGACATGATCTCCTTCGGACCGACCCTGAAGAATCCCCATTCGCCCGATGAGAAGATCCACGTGGAATCCATCGGCAAGATCTGGGATTTCCTGGTGGAGCTGTTGAAAAGCTTGAAATGACACGCGCGCCGTCCGATTGACCGGCAGGGAATTTTTTATTAGAATAAAGCCATGAAAAGAAGATCTTTCGTCAAAAACGGCGTGCTGTTTTCCTCAAGTTTGCTGCTGGCACGTTCGAGTCCCGGGCAGGCAAAACCGGGCTCCGAAGCCCCGCCCCGGCCCGCTCCGTTGGGCCAGGTGGTCCAGGTTAAAGGCGAATCGCCCTACGAAATCGCCAAGCGGGCGGTGGCGGAGATCGGCGGTATGGGGAAAATCATCTCGCGCGGCGACGTGGTCATGGTCAAGCCCAACATCGGCTGGAACCGCACGGTGGAACAGGCCGCCTGCACCAATCCCGAGGTTCTGCGGGCGGTGATCGAACTGGCTTTCGATGCCGGAGCCAAAAAGGTCGTGGTCATGGACAACACCTGCCACAAGGCCGAGGACTGCTACCAGCGCAGCGGCATTGAAGCCATGGCTAGAAAACTGGGAGCCGAGGTCCGCTATTGCGACGAAAACCGCCTGGTCGTTCATGACTTCAAGGGCGAGGTCCTTTCCAAATGGCCGATTTTCAGGGACTTTTTGGAAGTCGACAAATTCATCAACGTGCCGATCCTCAAGCATCACGGCAGTTCAGGCTTGACCATCGCCATGAAGAATCTGTACGGTATTCTGGGCGGCAACCGAGGCAAGCTGCACCGCGACATGGGTGAAAATATTGCCGAACTGGCCGGCGGTTTCCGCAGTCACCTGGTCGTGGTCGACGCCTTCAGGGTTTTGCTGCGCAACGGCCCGGTTGGCGGACGGCTGAGCGATGTGGAGCTGCGCCGGACCGTGATCGCCTCGACCCACATCCTGCATGCCGACGTGGCGGCCGCGGTTCTTTTCGGCAAGGACCCCAGGGAAATTGAATTCCTGCAGGCCGCTTACGCCAAAAAAATGGGTGAGATCGACATCGCCAAGATCCCGGTCAAGGCGCTGACCGTCTGAACTTCCGGTGAACGCCAAAACCAGCAGACGCCTGCAACGGTTGCGCGTGCTCAGCCAGTTTTTTTTTACCGTGCTTTTTTTCTTCTTGCTGCTGAAAAGCGGCGGGGCCTTGATCGAGCATTTGCCGCAGACCGGCTTTTTTTTCTATATCGACCCGTTGTTCCTGTGGGTCAATTTTTTGGCGGGGCCTTTTTTTCACGCTTTTCTGCTCGCCCTGGTTCCTGTCCTGCTGACCCTGGTCTTCGGCCGTTTTTTCTGCGGCTGGATATGCCCCCTGGGCGCCCTGAACCAGTTTTTTACCTGGCTGGGCTCGCGGCGCGGCCGTAAAAAGATCGCGGTCGAGCGCAACGCCCTGCGCTGGAAATACCTGCTGCTGATCGTCCTGCTGGTCGCCTCCCTGTTCGCCAGCCAGCTGCTGGGCTGGCTGGATCCATTTGCGCTCCTGACCCGCAGCGGCTCGGTTGCCCTGATCCCGGGCGCGAATTTCCTGACCCAGCACGCCCTGCAATCCGGGGGCCAGAGCCAGGGTTGGGCGGGGAAAATTGTCAAGCCGCTGTATGATCTTAGCCGGCGCTTCCTGCTCACGGTCAGGCAGAGGACATTCCTGCAGGCCTCGGCCATCGGGCTGCTTTTTTGCGGATTGCTGCTCATGAATCTCTATCGCCGTCGTTTTTTCTGCAATTCCCTTTGCCCCCTGGGAGCCGTTTACGGTTTCCTGGCCAGATATTCCCTTTTACGTCTGCGACTCAATGATGACTGCCGCAAGTGCGGAGCCTGTTCCAACCACTGCACGTACTACGGCAGCCCCTTCCAGGATTACCTCAAATCCGAATGTGTGCTCTGTCTCAATTGCCTGACTGATTGCCCGTTTGCGGCCATTGATCCGCGGTTTGATCTGCCGCGGTCCGGAAAAAGGCCCGCTCTGGACTTAGGCCGGCGCACGATGCTGGCTGCGGCCGGCTGCGGCCTGGCGGTCGCGGCCCTGCCCCAGATCGGCGTGGCCAAGAAAGCCAAGACCCATCCCTTTATCCGCCCGCCGGGAGCGGTGGCGGAAAAAGACTTTTTAAAAAAATGCGTCCGCTGCGGGGCCTGCCTGCAGGCCTGCCCGACCAATGCCATACATCCGGCTGTTTTTCAGGCCGGGCTGGAAGGGATCTGGACTCCGATCCTGATCCCGGTCAACGGCTATTGCGAGTACGAGTGCGTGCGCTGCACCCGGGTCTGCCCGACCCATGCCCTCGCCAGTTTGACGCTGGAAGAAAAAAAACAGTTCAAGATCGGCACGGCGGTCATCAACCGCAGTACCTGCTACACCTACGCCGACGGCTACAACTGCGCCGTCTGCGAAGAGCATTGCCCGGTGCCCGAGAAGGCGATCCGCTTCCGCGAAGTCGAAGTGTACAATTTTCGCGGCAAGCTCAAAAAAGTGAAGCAGATCTATGTGGTCCCCGACCTGTGCATCGGCTGCGGCATCTGCGAGAACGTCTGCCCGCGTACCGACGCTCCGGCGATCACGGTCGGGGCCGAGGAAGAGCAGCGGGAAAATGCATTTTGAAGGGATCAAGACCCCTGCCGGCGCTATTGACTTTGCTGGCGATTTGGTTTAATTTTAGACCGTACCAAGGAGTTTCATGATCCATGGATCCCCAGAATAGAAAAAAACTGGTTATCGCCGCCGATCATGCCGGCTTCGCGCTGAAGGAAACGCTCACGGAAAGCCTGCGGCTCCAGGGTTACGAAGTCGATGATTGCGGCGCTTTTTCCGCGAACCCGGCCAATTGGGCTGAATTTGGCGCGCTGGCCGCGGCAAAGGTTTCCGCCGATCCTGAGAACAAGGCCGGCATTTTGATCTGCGGTTCGGGCATCGGCATGTCCATCGTGGCCAACAAGTTCAGAAACGTGCGCGCCGCGCTCTGCCATGATGAAAACGCGGCCCGCCTGGCCCGCAGCCACAACAACGCCAATGTCCTGGCACTGGGGGCGCGAGTGATCGCCGCCGACTCGGCATTGAAGATCGTTGATGTCTTTTTGACCACCGCTTTCGAGGGCGGCCGGCACCAGCAGCGACTGGATTACCTGAGCGACAACGTGGAAAATAAAAATCATCGCATCCCATGACAAAACCAGGAGGTCCCATGCCCGTTGACACCAAGGATATTTTTGCCATCGTTGAAAAACAAAACCAGTGGCGCGGCCGGCAATGCATCAACCTGATCGCCAGCGAGAATACGCCCAGCCCGGCGGTGCGCTCGATCCAGCTCAATGATTTCATGGGCCGCTACGCCGAGGGACACCCCAATACACCCGGCAAGATCAACCGTTATTACCAGGGAACCCAATACATCGATGAGATCGAGACCATGGCCGCCAGGGAAATGAAAGAGCTGTTCCAGTGCGCCCAGGCCGAGGTCAGGCCCTACAGCGGCAACAACGCCAACACGGCCATCGCCATGGGCTACCTGCGCGGCGGCGACGCGGTGATCGCCAATTCCACCGACGCCGGCGGCCACATCAGCCACAATTTTTTCGGGATCATGGGCCGGCGCATCCAGACGCGCGGCCAGGTGCTGAAGGCAGGCAAGGAGAATTCGGTCAGGCTGAGCTTTTTCCCCCTGACCGAGGACCGCTACCATATCGACGTGAAAAAAACCGTCGAACTGGTCGAGAAGACCAAGCCCAACCTGCTGGTAATGGGCAAGAGCCTCTACCTGTTCCCTGACCCGGTCAAGGAACTCGCTCCGCTGTGCCGCGAACTGGAGATCCCGATCCTCTACGATGGTGCCCATGTGCTCGGCCTGATCGCCGGCGGCCAGTTCCACAATCCCCTGGCCGAAGGCGCCACCTGGCTGACCGGCAGCACCCACAAGACATTTCCCGGGCCCCAGCGCGGCGTGATCCTGGGCAACCTGGACGCCGAGGGCGAAAAGAAGTACTGGGGAGCGGCCGACCGTGGCGTTTTCCCGGGCACGTCCAGCAACCATCACCTCTACAGCCTGCCGGCCCTGCTGGTCGCGGTGCGCGAGATGAAGGCCCACGGACGCGACTATGCCGCCCAGATCTGCCAGAATGCCGTGGCCCTGGCCAAATCCCTGGAAGCCAACGGCATCCAGGTGGAAGCCAAGGAATTCGGTTACACCCGTTCGCACCAGATCGCGGTCAATGTCGCCGCCTTTGGGGGGGGCGTCAAGGCGGCGCTGGCCCTGGAAGCCAACGACATCATCTGCAACTACAATATGCTCCCCGGCGACACCGACGCGCAGAACCCGTCGGGCCTGCGCATCGGTACACCGGAAATGACCCGTTTTGGAATGAAGGAAGAGGATTTCGCGGTCCTGGGCGAACTGATCGCCGAGGCCATCAAGGGCAAAAAGGTCAAGGACAAGGTCAACCAGCTGCGCAACCGCTTCCTGGACATGCAGTTCGTATAGGCCGCATCGCCGCTCCCTTTTTCCGCGCTTCTTTTCGTTTACAGTGACGTCTTTAAATGGTATAATTTGCCCCAATGACTGATTTGAAATACATCGCCGTGGAAGGGTTGATCAAATCCGGAAAAACCAGGCTGGCCAGGATATTGGCCGAGGAATTCAAGGCCCGGTTGATCCTGGATAACCAGGGCAACCCGTTTTTAAAAGAGTATTATGAATCGGTTTCGGCCAATTACAATCCGGTAGCACTCAAGACCCAGCTGATATTCCTGATCAACCGTTTCAACCAGCAATTGGAGATGAAGCAAAAGGACTTGTTTCAGAAAACCACTGTTTCCAACTACATTTTTTACAAGGACGGCATCTACGCCCATACCGTGCTCAATGACGAGGACCTGGATATCTACAAGAAGATCCTGAACATATTTTCAGAAAAGATCTTTCCCTGCAACCTGGTTGTTTACCTGCAGACCTCTTTCGCTGAGATGATGCAGCGCATTTACAAGTCCGGCAGCGAATTTGAGAAAAGGATGCCCAGCGAATACTGGCGGGAGATTTTCGAAGCCTACAATTATTATTTTTTTAATTACAAGCTGTCGCCGCTGCTGGTGGTCAATGTAGAAAAGACGGATTTCAACAATCGCAACGATATTGACAACCTGATCAAGGAAATAAAAAATCACAAGAAGGGGGTCAGCTATTATGCCCCAGCCTGATTTGGAAAAAAAGACGGTGCTGACCCTGGGACAGAAAAAGGCCCGCGGGGAAAAGATCACGGCCGTAACCGCCTACGATTACCCCACCGCCCGCCTGGCATCCATGGCGGGCATCGACCTCATCCTGGTCGGTGATTCTCTGGGCATGGTGCTGCAGGGGCATGCCAACACCCTGAAAGTGACCATGGATGAAATGGTTTACCATACCTCGCTGGCCGCCCGCGCCGAACCGCGGTCGCTGCTGGTCAGCGACATGCCCTACCAGTCGTTTCACATCAACGTGGAAGAGAGCGTGGCCAACGCCTGCCGTTGCATCAAGGAGGGGGGAGCCGAGGCGGTCAAGCTGGAAGGCGGGCGCAAAAGGTTCAAGGTGATCGAAGCATTGCTCAACGCCGAGATCCCGGTCCTGGCCCACCTGGGGTTGACCCCGCAGTCGGTGCACCCGCTGGGCGGATTCAAGGTCCAGGGCAAGCTGCAGGAAAAAGCTCGCGAAATTTATCAGGATGCGCTGGACCTGGAGAAGCTCGGCGTGTTTGCCATCGTGCTGGAATCCATTCCTCAGGAGTTGGCCAAAAAAATAAGCGCCAGCGTGGGCATTCCCACCATCGGCATCGGTGCCGGCCGCTTTTGCGACGGCCAGGTGCTGGTCTTTCCCGACCTGGTCGGGTTCACCAGTGTTTACCTGCCCAAATTCGTTCGCCAATACGCCGACACGCACGCCTTGTGGCTGCAGGCGCTGCAGAAATACATCGCTGACGTGCAAAACGGTGCTTTCCCCAATGATGAGGAAAGCTATCATTTGAACCGGGATATAGACGAATTCCTCAAATGAAGATCTGCCGGTCCATTTCCTGCCTGCAAAAAGAGCTGCCCGCGGCCGGCAAAAGGGAGATCGGTTTTGTCCCGACCATGGGCGCGCTTCACCAGGGCCATCTCAGCCTGGTGCGCCGCTGCCGTGAAGAAAACGGTCTGGTTGTGGTATCCATTTTCGTCAACCCTGCCCAGTTCGGCCCCACGGAAGACCTGCAGCGCTATCCGCGCGACCCGGAAAAAGACATCGCCATGCTGGAAAATGAGAATGTGGACCTCCTGTTCATGCCGGACAATGGCGAAATTTATCCGCAGCCGTACCGCACCTATGTCAACGTCGAAGGCCTGGACTCCGGGCTTTGCGGTCGAACGCGTCCCGTTCATTTCCGGGGCGTGGCCACGGTGGTGCTGAAACTTTTAAACCTGGTCCGCCCGCAGCGGGCCTATTTCGGCCAGAAAGACGCCCAGCAGGCGATGATTATCCGGCAGATGGTCCGCGACCTGAACCTGCCGGTACGGATCAGGGTCATGCCCATCGTGCGGGATGGCGACGGCCTGGCCCTCTCTTCGCGCAATGCTTACCTTTCCCCGCCGGAACGGCAAGCGGCATTGCTCCTGCCGAATTCGCTGCAAAAAGCCGCTGCCCTGGTACGCTGCGGCGTGGGGGAGAGCCGAATCATCCGTGAATCCATGCAGATAGAGCTGGACCGCGACCCGCTGCTTGTGACCGAATACATCTCCATCGTCCGCCTGGATGACCTGCAGGACATTCCGGCCGTGGAACCGGGCAACACCTTGATCGCCGCGGCTGTCCGCGCCGGCCGGACCCGGCTTATCGATAATCTGCTTTTAGGAGACCTGTCATGCTGATCCCTTTTTTGACCGCCAAAATACACCGGGCCACCGTCACCGGCTGCGATATCCACTACGAAGGCAGCATTTCCATCGATGAAGAGATCATGGAAAAAGCGGGCTTGCGCGTGTTTCAAAAGGTCGATGTCTACAACATCAACAACGGGGAGCGTTTTTCCACCTATGTGCTTCCCTGGCCCCGGGCTTCCCGGGGCATCGTGGTCAACGGTGCCGCCGCGCGGCGGGTGCAGCCGGGTGACATGGTCATCATCGCCGCCTACGCGCTGCTGGATGAAAAAGAGTTGAATTCGCTGAACGCCGTGATCGTCAATATGGCGGCCGGCAATGAAATAGAAAAGATCACCCACACGAAACTGTGAAAGTGCGCAGAAGCCTCTGCGCCAAGGAACGGAAATGAAAAAAGTTTTGGGCCTGGGCAATGCCCTGGTTGACATTCTGGTTAGAATCTCCGATGAGCGCCTGCTGGCATCCCTGGAGCTTCCCAAGAGTTGCATGACCCTGGTGCAGGAGTCGCAGATCACTGCCATTCTGGCCAAGATCCAACACTTGGAGAAGCAGGAGACCTGCGGCGGCTCGGCGGCCAACACCATCAGCGGCCTGGCCCGCCTGGGCATTCCCGCCGGTTATATCGGCAAGATCGGCCATGACGCCTACGGAGTTTTATTTGACGAGGAGATGAAGAGGCACGGTGTAAGCCCGCGCCTGTTTTTCGGCCGCGCCCAGACCGGCAGGGCGCTGGGCTTCATCACCCCGGATTCGGAACGCACGTTCGCCACTTTCCTGGGCTCGGCCGTGGAACTGGAAGGCTCTGATCTGCATGCGGAATTGTTCCGCGGCTACGATTATTTCCATATCGAAGGATACATGGTGCAGAACCACCGGCTGTTCGAAACCGCCGTGCGGCTGGCCAAGGAAGCCGGGCTGGAAGTTTCGCTCGACCTGGCCAGTCACAATGTGGTGCGGGAGAATATCGGTTTTCTGCAGGACATGGTAACCCGATACGTGGATATCGTGTTCGCCAACGAGGATGAATCCATGGCCTTCAGCGGAGAAAAATCGCCGCATGAAGCCCTGGTGACGATCTCGCCCAAATGCCGCATCGCGGTGGTGAAGCTGGGCAAGAGCGGCTCCCTGGTCAGGCAAAGGGATGAGCGGCACGAGATCGGCTGCATTCCGGCCAAGGCGGTCGATACCACCGGCGCCGGCGATCTGTACGCCGCCGGGTTCCTTTACGGCCTGATCCGGAATTGCCCGCTGGCCGTTTGCGGGCGCATCGGTTCGCTGCTTTCCGGCAAGGTGGTGGAAGTGATCGGGGCCAAGCTGGACGAGTCGCAATGGCGCGAGGTCGAGGACGCGCTGCCCCAGCTGGTATCCTGAGCACGGGAGCTGAAGTACTCCATGAAAAATAAAAGTGAAAAAGCCGCGGCCATGGTGGCCGGGAACTGGAACTGCGCGCAATCGGTCTTGGGCGTGTTCTGCGCCGACCTGGGCATCGACCGGGAAACGGCCATGAAGCTGGCCAGCGGCTTCGGGGCCGGCATGGCGCGCAGGCAGGAAGTATGCGGCGCGGTCAGCGGCGCCATCATGGCCGTCGGTCTGAGGCACGGCCAGGCCCGGGAGGACGACAAGGCGTCCAAGGAAACAGCCTACCGCCTTACGCTCGAGCTGATGACCCGCTTCGAGGGCGAATTCGGCTCCTGCCTGTGCCGGGAGCTGCTCCCGGGGATCGACCTGGCGACCGAGGCCGGGCATCAGCGCTACAAGGACGAGGGTTGGTCGGAAAAAGTATGCCGCCCCTGCGTGCGCGGCGCCGTGCGCATCCTGGAGGAGATCCTTTAAGGGGCGGCGAGGGGTGTGAGGGGGATGAACCGGGCAAGCCCGATCCGTTGGTTCCCCGGCCGGCGGAAAACGAAATATGCCGTACTGAAACCCAAAGGCCATGAAAAACGTTAATTCCTATATAAATCAAAAAGGAGGAGAAAAATGCTCAACAAGTCAAAAGTTCTTGTTCTGGCCGGAATGGCGGTGCTCATGATCGCCGGACTGGCGACCGCCTGGGCGGCCGAGGACTTACCCCTTATCCCGCGCCAGGTCCTTTTCGGCAACCCGGTCAAAGCGGCGCCGCGCATCTCGCCCGACGGCACACTTCTGGCCTACCTGGCCCCTTCGGCAAAGAACGTGCTCAATGTCTGGGTGCGCACCATCGGCAAGGCCGATGATGTGCAGGTGACCAACGACACCCACCGCGGCATCCGCATCCATTTCTGGGCCGAGGACGGCAAGCACCTGTTCTACCTGCAGGACAGTGGCGGCGACGAAAACTGGCACGTCTACTCGGTCGACCTGGTGACCAAGGTCGTGCGCGACCTGACCCCCTTCCAGGGCGTGCGCGCCACCAACCTCATGCTCGACAAGAAATTCCCCAACCAGATGCTGGTCGGCTTGAACCTGCGCGACCGCCGCGTCTCCGACATGCACCGCATTGACCTAACGAGCGGCGCCATCACCCTGGACACCGAGAATCCCGGTGACGTGCTGGTCTGGGTCACCGACCCCGACTTCCAAATCCGTGCCTGCCAGGCGCAAAACCCCCAGGACGCCTCGACCATCGTGCGCGTGCGCGACGGCAAGGATTCTCCTTGGCGCGACCTGGTCGTCCTGCCTTTCGGCGAGAATGGCGGCGTCATCGACTTCTGCGCCGACGGCAAGTCGCTCTATTTCCAGACCTCGGTCGGGGCCGACACGGCGCGCCTGGTGCGCATCGACGCCACTACGGGCAAGGAGCTCGAGACCATCGCCCGCGACCCGAAGTCCGACCTCGCCGGCGCCTTCGTCCATCCCGACACGAAGAAGGTGCAGGCCGTGGCCTTCAGCTACCTGAAGAACGAGTGGCGGGTGCTGGATCCCTCGATCAAGGAGGATTTCGCCGAGCTGGCCAAGCTCGGCCGTGGCGAGTTCTACCCCGGCGGCCGCGATCGCGCCGACACGAAGTGGCTGGTCACCTATCAGGTCGACGATGGCCCGGTGGCCTGGTACGCCTATGACCGCACCAGCAAAAAAGCCGAGCTGCTCTTCGTCAACCAGCCCGACCTGGCCAAATACAAGATGGCCAGGATGGAGCCGGTGGTCATCAAGGCCCGCGACGGTTTCAAGCTGGTCAGCTACCTGACGCTGCCCGTTGGCTCCAGAGGAAAGAACCTGCCGCTGGTGCTCAATGTCCACGGCGGCCCCTGGGCGCGCGACGGCTGGGGCTATGATTCCGAGGCGCAGTGGTTCGCTAACCGCGGCTACGCCACATTGCAGGTCAATTTCCGCGGCTCGACCGGCTTCGGCAAAAAGTTCCTCAACGCCGGCAACGGCCAGTGGGGCGTGGGCACCATGCAGCACGACCTGACCGACGCCGTGCGCTGGGCCATCAAGCAGGGGATCGCGGATCCCAAAAAAGTCTGCATCTACGGCGGTTCCTATGGCGGCTACGCCACCCTGGCCGGCCTGGTCTTCACCCCCGAGCTCTATTCCTGCGGCGTCGATATCGTCGGCCCCTCCAACATCAAGACCCTGCTGGCGTCGATTCCCCCCTACTGGGCGCCCATGAAAAAGCAGATGATCCTGCGCATCGGCGACATCGAGAACGACGAGGCCTTCAACAAGAAGATCTCGCCGTTGTTTCATGCCGCCAACATCCGCGTGCCGTTGATCGTGGCCCAGGGCGCCAACGATCCGCGCGTCAACATCCGCGAGGCCGACCAGGTGGTCACGGCCATGCGCGCGAAAAAGCTGCCGGTGACCTACGTGGTCTACACCGACGAGGGGCACGGCTTCGCCCGGCCCGACAACCGGCTCGACTTCTACGGCCGCGTCGACGAATTCCTGGCCAAGCACCTGGGCGGCCGCAGCGAGCCCTGGCAGAAGATCGAGGGGACCTCGGCCGAGGTGCGCTGACCCGATTTCTCGATTCCATCGAAAAAAAAAGGCGTGGACGTGAGTCCCCGCCTTTTTTTTAGACTTGTTGCAGGTTATTTCTCGCCCAGAATCTCCTTGACGAGATCCGCGGCTTGCGGCTCTGGGGCGAAGGCCTGTTTGGCCTCTGTATATTTCCTGTACCGGTGAAGTTAGCATTCGCCACCCTGGTAGAACGCGACCCCGTCGGAGCGCTGCCGGTCTTCTTCAGGCTCTGGCGCGCGGTGGCGGCCTTTTCCGCTGCCCAGGGTTTTCGCGTTTGAATTTTTATTGACACATCGGGTATTTTAATGGTATAGTGCGGGTCTGCGACGCAGCCGGGGCCATGGTTTAATGGGAGAACGCGACCTTCGCAAGGTTGAGATGGCGGTTCGATTCCGCCTGGCTCCAAAGTCCGAACTCGGCGTAGCCACTCGGGTAGATGGAATGGAATACGGCAGGAAAAAGCACCAAATTTTAAATAAATTCCAAATTCCAATGACCCGAACGAAGGCACTTACGGTTTCTTCTCTCTGTTTTGGTCATTCGAACATTGGTGCTTGAAATTTGTTTGGGATTTGGTGCTTGTGATTTGGAATTTTATTCAACGTCGAATCTTGTCTTATTTATTCCTCCGCAGTTTTCTTGTCGCCGGGGTTGACCAGCCGGGCGATGAGAATGCTAAGCAAATAGAGCAGGATCATGGGCACGGCGAAGAGCGTCTGGGTAACCATGTCCGGGGTGGGGGTGATGACGGCGGCCAGTACGAAAATGGCCACGACCGCATACTTGAAATAGCGGATCAGGAAGCGGGCGCTGACGATGCGCAGCTTGGCCAGCAGGAAGACCAGCACCGGAAGTTCAAAGATGGCCGCGATGCCGAACAGGACCCGGAAAGCCAGGGAGAAGTATTCGTTGATGGTGATGATGGCCGTGAAGTCCTTGCCGATGTTCAGGAAAAACTTGCAGGCCAGGGGAAAAACCACAAAATAGCCGAAGGCACCGCCCAGGAGGAAAAAGAAAGTGGTGAAAATGACAAAGGGCAGTACCCATTTTTTTTCCTTGGCGAACAAGGCCGGCGAGATGAACAGCCACAGCTGGTGGAAAATGAACGGCGAGGCCGCGAAAAGGGAAAAGATGAAGGCTACCTTGATGTACATCATGAACGGTTCGGCCAGCGAAGTGTACGCCAGTTTTTTTTCACCGGTGGGCAGCAGGGGGAGATACTTCAGAACCGGCAGCGACAGCCAGTAATACAGCTTGTCGACGAAGCGCCATGAGACAATGAAAAAAACCAGGACGAAGGCAAAGGAATAGATGATGCGCTTGCGCAGCTCGCCCAGATGCTCGAAGAACGACATCTCGTTAGCTTTTTTTCTCATCATCCTTCTTCTCGCTTGCCTTTGTGGACGGCTCATCGATGCCGCCGTAGATGTCCAGGGCGTCCTTCACGTCCCTGCCGATGTCACCGGTTATGTTCAGCGCCTCCTTGACGTCCCGGCTGATGCCCTTGATGCTGTCGGCCATTCCTTCCTTGTAGATTTCGTCTTCGATCGCTGTTTTCGCCTGGTCTACGGTGGAACGGAATTCGCGGATGGCCTTGCCCAGCAACTTGGCGAATTCAGGCAGTTTTTTCGGGCCGAAAACCAGCAACACGACGATGAAGATCAGGAGTAATTCGGGAAAACCTATTGATCCGAACATGGTTTTTGCCTCGTCATGGGTGGACCGGGATTTTCAAGTTGTTTTTCCGGCTGACCACTTCCAAGTGATGGTTCTTGACCGCCATGGCCAGGTCCCCGAGCAGCTCCTGGCCCGGTCCGGAAAAAGGATTGATTCCGGGCTGGATGCCGACCACCAGGTTGCGGCCGTTGTGCTTGGCGAGGTAGAGTGCGTTGTCGGCCAGGGCGACCACCTGCTGCCAGCTGAATCTTTCCTGTCCGGAAAAGGAGAAAGGATAATGGCTGAAGCCGATGCTGATGGTTTTTTTGATTACATGCTCAGTGGAGATTTTGAAAGATGCTTTTTCGATATGGAGGCGGATCCTTTCGGCAAGCTGAAAGGCGTCGCTTTGACTGGATTGACGGGTAATGATCATGAATTCCTCGCCGCCCCAGCGGACGATGGTATCGGATTGGCGCATCATGGCCTGCAACTGGCGGGCGATCTCAACGATGACGGTATCCCCGGCCTCATGGCCGTACAGGTCATTGACCTTTTTAAAATGGTCCACATCCAGCATGAAAATTCCCAGTGAGATGGTTTTTTCATCAGAGGTTTTCTTGCCGCTTTGCATGTCATGCAGGTTGCGCTGGATGATGCTCATGTCCTCCTTGATCTTTTCTTCCATGAAGCGGCGGTTCTTCAGGTCGGTCAGCGGGTCGGTAATGGAAAGATAGGCGAGTTCCTTGTTTTTTTGGGCGATCTCGTTGGTCCTGGCCTGGACCAGCGCTTCCAGCCTCTTTTTTTGTTTTTCCAAAACCCTGACCCTGATCTTCACGATCAGAAAAACCAAACCCAGCCCGACAAGCAGCTGCATGAACCTGAACCACCAGCTTTGCCAGAACGGGCTGCGGATGGTGAAAAAAACGCGGTCGGCGGGCCCGAACCATTGCTTCCCGCCATTGTTGGCCAGGACCGAAAAGGTGTAGGCGCCGGAAGGCAAATTGGTATAGCGGACCGACGTGTCGCGGCTGGATGCCGACCAGTCGCTGTCAAAGGGGAACAAGCGGGTTTTATATTCCGGGAGGTGTTCCCGGCTTGTGGTCGGGCAGATGTAGTTGAATTCGATTGTATTCTGGTCGTGGCTCAGGGAGCCGGTCAGGGGAATATTTCGGGGCGAACCGTTGATCCGCAGGTCCTTGATGACCAAAACGGGCTTGCGCGCAGGTGTTTCGTTCCTGAAAAAAGTGTATTCGACCAGCCCGGGAACGATGCCGAAATAAAGGTTGCCGCCGCTTGCCTTCAGGGCGGCATGGATGCAGCCTTCGTCGCCGAAAAGCCCTGTTTCCTTGTTGAAGTGGGTGAAAGTCGCATCACTGCCGAAGCGTTCCAGAGCGCGCGTACTGTTCATCCAGATATGGCCGTTGTCGTCGCGCAGAACCGACCAGATGTCGTTGTGCAGCAGTCCTTGCTTCTGGGTGAGGCGGGTTACGCGGCCGTCCTGGATCCAAAACACCCCGAACAACTCCGTGGCGACAAGGATTTCCCGGGGTGAGATGACCCGGATGTCGTTGATGCCGATCTTTCCGACCTGCTGTTCCCAGGCGCTGGGGACGAACTTCTCGGCCTGGAACAATTGCAGACCCTTGCGGGTTCCGATCAAAAGCGTGTCCTTTTCCAATTCGGCGACGTCCCAGACGATCGGGTCATTCAGGCCCTCCCGGAACCAGCGGAAGTTTTTGCCGTCGTATTTTAAAAGTCCGCTGTCGGTGGCGAACCAGGCGTTGCCGCGGCTGTCGCGGATGGCGTAAAGGACGTTCACCCCATTGTAAATGCTTTGCAGACGGCTGCCGCCGTCCCACTGCAGGATCTCGTCGCGCCGGCAGCCCAGGAGGTAGCGCCCGGCATCCATTCTGACAATGGCGCGGATCGACTTGTTTTGCAGCTGCCGGTTGACGGCGAAGGCGCGGATGCGGCCGTTTTTCAATTCGGCGATGCCGTCATCGCAGCCCAGCAGGATGCCGCCGTCGTGTTCCAGGATGTCCCAGACCTGGATCGAAGGCAGCCCGTCTTCGCTGCCGTACATGCGGAACAAGTGCTGGGAAAGCTGCGAAAGGCCGAAGATGGTGCCGATAAAAATATTGTTTTCGCGGTCGAGCAGCAGTTTGCGGGCGTTGTCGTAGATCAGGCCGCTGGCCATGGTAAAGACCGTGGCTTCATTGGTCTGCAGGTTCTTGTAGAAAACACCGCCTTTACTGGCGATCCACAGGTTCCTTTGCCCGTCGAACAGGATATCGGTTATGTCTTGGATCGCTGCGGGCAGCCCGGAGTATTTTTTAAATTCTCCGAACGGGTTGAGCTGGTAGAGACCGCCCCGGCAGCCGACAAACAAATGACGGTCGATCTCCTTGACGAAATTCACCGGTTCCGGGCTGGGATATTTTTGCAAATGCTGGTTTTTCAACAGATAAACGGCGTCGGCGGTGAAAAAAACAAGGCCGTTGGCTTCGCAGGCGGCCAGACCGTTCAGGCGCGACGGATCGGCGAATTTGTCAAACGGAGCGCTGACCCCGTCGCGTAGGGTATAGATGGCGCTGGCGGTCAAGACCCAAAGGGCCTGATCGCTTTTGCTGAAGGCGATGTCGCGGATGAAATTATCCGGCAATGGGCAGGCGCTGATTTTTTGGGAAGAAATGATGTTCAAGCCGTCCTGGCTGGCTACCCAGACATTGCCGCGGCGGTCCATTTCCAGGCCGGTTATGTAATTGCCGGCCAGGCCGTTCCGGGAAGTCAGCGTTTCGAATTTGACACCGTCGAATCTGCCGATGCCGGCCTGCGTGCCGACCCAGATATAGCCGTTTTTGTCCTGCAGCAGGGCCGTAACGTTGCTTTGCGGCAACCCTTCGGAGCTGCGGTAGTTGATAAACGGATAACGAACCGCCGCCAAGGGCAGGGCCAGGACGAGTAGGATGGTTAGGACGGATGCCCGTTTCATTGAGTGTGATTCTAGCACATATCCGCGGGGAGGTGCAAAGGTAGGTTCGCTGTTCGAGGTTCGAAGTTCGAGGTTGTAAGAAAATATCCGAAATTCAAAATCAGGTTACTTGGATCGATTTGTCCATGATTTCGTTTCTTTGCTTGCAAACATCGAACGCCGAACTTCGAAACTCGTTTTATTTCTTTTCGCTGACGATCTCTTTCAGCACGCGAGTCAAGAACGAGTGGAAGGCCCTGAGCGTGGGTTCGAATTCGGCGGAAAAGTTGATGCGGCTCAGGTTGTCGTAGTAGCTTAGAAATTCATTCCAATCCTTGTACAGCAGGTAGTTCAGGTCGGTTTCCATGAACTGGTTGATGTCAAAGAAAATCTCCGAGGGGGCGATGCCGCTCTTGTTGGTGAAATAGTCGTTGATCTTGGTGTGCAGCTTGATCAGTTTCTTTTTGACCTCTATGGATTTCTGCTTGCGCGAGACGTAATTTTCGAAAATGCTGTTGCCGCTGATGCCGGGTTTGAACAGCCGGGCCACGCTTTCGATCAGTTCCTGGACGGCCACTTCGGCGATGACGACGATGTTCTGGATCATCCTCCTTTTTTTGATCTTGTTGCTGTCGCTGTCAAAATAAAAGGGCAGTTCTCCTTCGCTGATCTTCTTGTATTCCAGCTTGAGATTCTTGAAGATTTCGCCGACCGGTTCCAGCTTTTTTTTCAGCTCCGGATCGGACTGCAAACTTTGCCACAGGGCCGAATCGTTGAAATTGATGATGTTTTCCATGTTTTTTTTCAATGACAGGATCAGGGGGATGGCCATGTCCAGGTACTTGCTCTTGTTCAGGTTCAGTTCGATGAAATTGTTGATTTTCAGGATGCGGAAAGATAGAATGAAGAAAATGCCCAGGTTTTTGCGGATGTTCTTGTCCTTGCAGGCGGAGATGATTCCTGAAATATCGGGCTGGTAGATCTTGTCCATCTTAGGGATGAATTGCTTTTTCAGCAGTGAGATCAAGAAAGGGTTGCTGAGAAGTTCGCGGTGATATAGTTTTTTGATCGACAAATAGGCTTTTTGCGAGACCAGGTCGCCGCGCAGGATCTCGCTCAACAGGTTCCTGAAACTCTGCAGGAAGATGCGGAAGCTGTAAAACCACGATTCGGGCGAATAGAGTTCCTTCAGGTTGGGAAACGATTTCTCCATGCTTTCTTCCAGGATCTTATCCACGACGAATTCTTCGAAATTGAGGAAATACTTGTCTTTTTTAAAATCCAGTTCCTTGAGCAGGGTGGTGATCCTGGCCGAAGACTGGTTCAGGCTGAAGACGTAGAATTCGTAGTTTCTTTCCGCCTGAGAAGGCAGCTTGAAGACCAGGTTTTCCAGATAAATCGAGGAGTTGAACTCTTCGATGCTCTCAAACCACAGCTTGAGTTCGAACAGGTTGAGCATCATTTTTTCCTGATCGATTTTGTCGATCCAGCCGGAGAAGATTTCTTCCCATTTTTTTTCCGGCGGCATGTTCACGCTTTCCTTTGAAAAAAAATCGCCGATGTTTTCCAACTCTCTCTTTTCCATGCGGGTATTGTAGCGAATTTAAACGGGATTTGCAAATCGGGAGCGGCGGCTGGGCTGGATGGCTTTGGTCCCGGACGGGGAAGTGCTATAATGGCCCATCAGGTGACCCGTGAAAATAGTGAAGATCGCATGCCTCGGCTTGTTTTCCCTCTTGCTGCTGGCCGCCATGGTCGGTTATTTTTTTTTCAAATCCACCATTCCCGTGTGGCGCGGAGTCCTGCGCACCCGTGCTGTCGCCCGGGCGCTGGAGATCGCCCGCAGCCCTCATGGTGTGCCCGCGATTAAAGCCGGCGGCCGCGCCGATCTCTTTTTCGCCATCGGCTTCGTCCATGCCCAGGACCGGATGTTCCAGATGGATTGCCAGCGCCGGGCGGCGACCGGCCGATTGTCGGAAATATTCGGGTCCCGTACCCTGGAACGGGATATCTGGCAGAAGTACCTGCAAGCCGAGGCCGGGATAGAAAAGAGTTTCCGGGCATTGCCGCCCGATGTGAAAACTTTTTTGGAGCATTACTGCCGGGGCGTGAATTATTTTTTGGACAGCCAAAGCCTGCCCCCGGAGTTCCACATACTGAAATACGTCCCCGAACGCTGGCAGCCCCGCGATGTCCTGGCGGTGATGAAATACCTGGAAAGCGAACTGACCTTTTCCGGCGGTGAGTTGAACCACGCCCGCTGGTTGGCGGCGCTACCGACGGAGCAGGCCCGCAGGTGGCTGGCCGTTCCCTGGCCCGATTTCGAGAATGAGAGGATATTATGGCCACGGGCCTTCGCCACTCCTCTGCTCAAGCGCTTGCTGGCCGCCGAAACGGAAGCGGAGCGGCTGAAACCTCTCGGCAGCGCCTGGGCGGTTGCCGGCAGCCGCACGGTCAATGGCCAGCCCTGCCTGGCCAATGATTTTTCCTGGGCGCCGAGCATGCCAACTCTTTTCTACCAGGTCTCCGGCAAAACCCCGCATTGGGAAATATCGGGAAACACGCTGCCCGGGATCCCCATGATTTTCAGCGGCCGGACCCGGCAGATCGGCTGGGGAGTTCATTCCGCTTTGAATGACACTCTCGATTATTTTGTCCTGGACCGCCACCCGGAGCATGGCAACCTGTACCGTTGCGACGGCCAGTGGCTGGCCCTGCAGACCCAGGAAAAGAGGATTCGCTGCCGCGGACAGCAGGATTTCGTGCTGCGATTGGCCTTTTCCAAATTCGGCCCGGTCATCGATGCCAAGGAATGCCTGCTGGCCGTCCACTCCTTGGTCCAATACCGTTCCTCGGCAATGGAAGCCCTCTATCGAATGAATTACGCCCGCGACCTGCGCGAGTTCGCGGCGGCGCTGGGCAAGTTCTCAGCCCCGGGGCTGCGGGTTGTATTTGCTGACCGCAAGGGCAACATAGGCGCCTGCCAGCCGGGATTGCTGCCACTCAGGGGCAAGGACAGTGGCCTGCTGCCGGTCCAGGCCCGGGCCACTTCCGATCTCTGGCGGGGCTTCAGCGAAACTGCCGGGGAAAAAACCATAATCAATCCCAGTCAGGGCCGGTTGTCGTCCGCCGATCTGGCGTCTCTGGGAAAGGCCGCCCCGGTTTTTTTTAAGTTCGCTGCGGTCCCCGATTTTCAAGGGCAGCGCCTCATCCAGCTGTTGGCCGGAAACGACAAAATAGACTTGCCAGCCGCCGCGCGCCTGCAAAACGATTCGCAAGTGCAAACCGCCGAATTCCTGATCGCCCTCATCCAGGACCTGCCGCTGGCATCGCCCGGGGCCAAGCATGTCAGGAGCGCTTTGACCGAATGGGATCTTGCCGCGACCGACGGCCAAGGGCCCGCTTTTTTCTATGAATTTGAAAAGCGCCTGGCCGCCGCCGTTTTCACTCCCGGTCTCCGCGACGACGCCGCTGCCGCCGGCATTGTTCCCAATTGGATCTATTCATTATTGAAATATGACGACCGATCCGGGCAAGACGCGAAAAGCCTGAATTTATCAAACCTTGGCATTGGGCTGTTTGCGAAGGAGATCTTCGCCGCCGCCGTTGAAAAAAGTCTCTCGGAAACCTACGATGCCTATCGCCGTCAAACCTGGAATCAAGATGACGGCTGGCATTGGGAAAACCTGCACAGCATCGGGTTCCGACACCCTCTGGGTACGGTTTTTTCCTTGAAGCCATTTTTTGAGCGCAGCACTTCCGGAGTCAAGGGAGGAAAAAACTGCCTGCTGAATACTGACTTTACCGATGGCAGCCATTACCAAACCGGGCGGTTGGCGGCATATAAGATGATCCTTGATTTTTCCGATTTTTCCAGGTCCTTGCTGGTATATCCGACGGGCCAGAGCGGCCACCCCCTGAGCCCGGCCTATGACGACCAGATGGACACCTATATTTTGCTCAAATACTTGAAAATGGAGGATCCGGGCCGGCGCAGTTACAGCCTGCGGCTGATCCCCGAGTCCGACGTCCGGCCATACTAAGGCATTCCATTGCGGTCCGCAGCGACCGGGGTTATTGCGGCCGATGTGCCGTGGTGGCCAAGTGTTGTTTTTTTTGCTATACTTGCGGGTGATGGGAAAAACAGAGAACAGGATTTCCATTGCCTTCAAGAGCAGCTTGAAATACACCGAACTGAGCGTGCTGGTGCTTGGCTTCATAAAAAAATTGCTGGATATTGATGACGAACTTTTTTTCAAGATCGAAATTTCCCTGCGCGAGGCGACCAACAACGCCATCGTCCACGGCAACGGCAGCGATCTGGATAAACTGGTGCATATGGAATTCATGTGGGACAAGCGATTCCTGCGCATCCATGTCCGCGATGAAAACGACCGCAAAGTCGACCTGAAGGAAGTGGAGGACAAAATAAACAGCTGCAGTCTTCTGTCTTTCAGCGGCCGCGGCATCATGATCATTAAAAACTACATGGACCGCTTCGAGTTCCATTGCCTGCCAGGCGGCAGCGAAGTGATCATGGAAAAGAAGCTGTCATGAACATTTTGTGCTTTGACACCACCTCGCCCGATGCTTCCATCGCCGTTCTGCGCGATGAGGAGATCGTGCTGGAGTACAATTTCTCTTCGCGGGACAATCTGTCGGCCATGATGATCCCCAACCTGCAGTTTTTATTGCAATCGCTTGGCATGAAAATAGGGCAGATCGATTTGTTCGGCGTAGCCGTCGGCCCCGGACTTTTTACCGGCATCCGCATCGGGTTGGCCACGCTGAAGGGACTGAATTTCGCTGCGTCCAAACCCATGGTGGGGGTGAACACCCTGGAAGCGCTGGCTGGCAAGCTTGACGGTTCGAAAAAAACCGTTGTCCCCCTGATCGATGCCAGGAAGGGCGAAGTGTACCTCGGCTGCTATCGATTCACCGGTGGTGAGTTAGAAGAGCTGTTCCCTCCCTGCCTGTTGCCGATCTCGTCCCTGAAACCATTGCTTGGACCATCCACTGACAAGGTTTTTATCGGCAGCGGCGCCGAATGCCATGGGGATTTTTTGAAAAGCGCTTTTCCCGAAAGCCGTCTCCAGTACCGCTCCAATTTCCTGGCTGGCGAAATCGGCAAGATCGCCCTGAGGCAGTTCCGGCGCCGGCAGTACGTGACCGATATGCAAAAGCTGCTTCCCTTCTACATCCGCCGCCCCGATGCCGAAAACAATCTGGTTCATGCCGAAGGCGTTGCAAATTAGAAAGGCCGTTGCCGCCGATTTGCCCGCCATCTTTCAAATCGAGTGTGAGCAATTTTCCAATCCCTGGCGCTCCGAATACTTCACCGCCGAATTGGCCAATAGTTTTTCCCATTTTTTTGTGGCCGAGGAGGCTGGCAAGGATAGCCTGGTCGGTTTTTTGCTTTTTTGGCGGCTGGGCACCGAGCTGGAACTGCACAAGATCGCTGTGGCCGAGGCCTGGCAACGCCGGGGCCATGCTTCGCGCCTTCTGGAATTCTTTATCCGGACTGCCCGTTCCTGGCACTGTGAACGCGCCGTGCTTGAGGTGAGGGCCCACAATGCTCCGGCTATCGGCTTGTATGAGAAATTCGCCTTCCGCTGCGTCGGGCGGCGCCGGGACTATTACGACCGGCCTGTGGAGGATGCCCTGTTGTACGAATTGGTTTTTTAAGAAGCGGGCGGCCGCTCAAACAAAGTCGTGCTCTTTTTTGATCCTGTCTTCGATCTTCAGTTTTTCCTCGATCCAGAAATCGAGTCCGGTTTCATTAAAAATAGCGATGATCTCGGGATCGAACTGCTGCCCGGAAAAACGCATTAATTCTCCGGCCGCGGCCTCAAAGGAAAGCGCTTTCTGATAGGGGCGATCCGAGGTCATGGCATCGATGGCGTCGGCGATATTGAATATCCTCGCCCCCAGGGGGATGCTTTCACCGGCCAGGCTGTCGGGATAGCCGCTGCCGTTGAAGGCTTCGTGATGGTGCAGGACGATCTGGGCGGCCGGCTCCAGAAATTTGATGCGCCGCAGCACATTGTAGCCTATGGTCGGGTGGCTCTTCATGATGTGCCATTCCTCGGGGCTCAGTTTTTCCGGTTTACGCAATATGGCGTCGGGGATGCCGATCTTGCCGATATCGTGCAGCAGGGCGCCGTATTCGTAGATCTTCAAAGTGTTCTTGTCGCCGATGCCCATCAATTCGGCCAGTTTCAGGGTAAAGCGGACCACGCGCAGGGAGTGGCCCTGCGTCTCGGTGTCGCG
>JADFDP010000026.1 GCA_018262835.1 Candidatus Aminicenantota bacterium | reverse complement strand
TCTCAGGCCTCCTTGCCTATTTGACAAAATTGAGCGAGCATCCGTTCGATGGTGTTTTCCCGGATTATTTTTTCCATTCTTCGATGCAGGGCCGCCGGGTCGCCATGTTCGACCGGCACGGACGGATCAATTGGTTTTGCGGCTGGAGGGGCGGCATGGTTAAATCCCGCCTCAGCTCCCAACACGGAAAGCGCCGATGAGAAAGTTGAAACATCGTGAAATTCCGGCACTTTTTTTTCAGGTTCACTGACGCTTTTATAAAGAAAGGAATCGGCCAGCAAGTTATCCAACCCGGAAACAGCGGGGACCTTTTGCCGGCTCCCCCGCAGCAGCCAGAAGGAGAACAAGCCGACGGCAAGGAGGAGAAAAGCGGCCACGGCCATGATCGAAGGACGCATGACCCGCAGCCGCCGGAACAGGGACTCGGTTTGCGGCGCCGGCAGGTCGCCAGGGACGAATTCGCGGATGCGGAAATCATCCAGTGCTCTTTTTTTGTCCTTATTGATCAGATCGGCGATTTCATTCCATTGATCAAGATTTTTTTTCATGGTGTTCCTCCCGGTAAAAACGGAGCACGGCCCGGCGGGCCCGGTTCAGCCGTGACATGACCGTACCGGAACTGATATCCAGGGCCTGCGCAATCTCCTGGTAGGAAAGCTCGCCGTACTCGCGCATGACCAGCACGTCGCGCAGTCGTCCCGGCAATGCGGCGATGGCGCGGCGCACGATGGCGATCTCCTCCTCCCGGCCGGCTTCGCCCTCCGGGGTACACCCGTCCACGGCGTTCCACTCCGAGATGGGGTGCTGGGGTCCGCGCGATTTTTTGCGCCGCGCCTGGTCAAGGCAGGTGTTGCGCGCGATGCGCATGATCCAGGCCTGGGGGTTAGCGGGGCGATCGGCCTCGTAGTGGGTCAACGCCTTGGCGAAGGTTTCCTGCGCCAGGTCAAGGGCATCCGCCGTGTTGCCGGCGAATCCCAGGCACAGGCAGAAGACCCGGTCGCGGCAGGCGAGAAGGTCCTGCCGGCCGTCATGCTCCCGGGCCAGGGCAAGCTGAGGGGTCATCATCGCCTCGATTTCCAGAACCGCTTCCTGCATCATACCCTATAAACGCGCCGCCGGGCAAATTATTCCCCAATATCGAAAAACTATCGTGATGAGTGATGAGCAGGAAAACCGCGATAGTTCGTGATCTTGCCTTTACTCATCACATATTACCCATTTCTTATCACAAAAGCTCATTGTGTTATAATCCGTTCGTTTCAAATTCAATTCAGGGAGGAACGACATATGTTCAAGGTAAATGAATATTTCGATGGCAAGGTCAAGTCGCTTGCCTTCGAGAGCCCGGCCGGCCCGGCCACCATCGGCGTCATGGCCCCCGGTGAGTACGAGTTCGGCACCGCTACGCTCGAGATCATGCAGGTCATCAGCGGCAAGCTGACGGTCAAGCTCCCAGGGAGAAAGACCTGGAGATCGTACGGACCCGGCAAGAAATTCGCCGTACCGGCAAGGAAGAAATTTCAACTGAAAGTCGCCGAGGAAAGCGCCTACCTCTGCCTGTACAAGTGATCCGGGGCCCCGCGGAGCGGCGGGATTGAAAAAAAGATTTCCGCTCGCTACAATATCGCCTTGAAACTCGGAAGTACAAGGGAGCCGGCAAGGAGGGAACATGGCGGATTATGCGCAAATGCTGCTGGTCGTGGCGGGATATTTCATTCTGCTGATCCTCTGGGGCCTGTACCAGGGCCGGAAGGTGAAGAACGCCTGCGACTACGCCATCGCCGGCCGCAGCCTGCCCGGCTGGGCGGCGGCCCTTTCGGAAAGGGCCACCGGCGAGTCCTCCTGGGCCCTGCTGGGATTGCCCGGCATGGCCTACGCCACGGGCTTGACCGAGATCTGGACCGCGCTCGGCTGCGTGGCCGGCATCGTCACCGCTTGGGCCGGGCTGGCCTGGCGCCTGCGTGACGAGGCCGAAAAATACCGGGTGAACACCTTCAGCGAATACATCTCGAAAAAGCACGGCGAACTGGGCCAGTGGATCCGCGTCATCGCCAGCATGACCATCGTCTTCTTCTTTTTTTTCTATGTCGGGGCCCAGTTCCTGGGAGGAGGCAAGACGCTTTTTACTCTCTTCGGCGTCAACGAGAAGCTGGGCATGCTGGTCACGGCACTGATCATCATCCCCTACACCATCTACGGCGGGTTCCTCAGCGTCATCTACACCGATTGCGTCCAGGCCATCCTGATGATCGTCACCCTGGTCATCACACCCGTCGCCGGGCTGATATATATCGCCAAAACCCCCGGCCTGTTCGCTACGTCCATCCCCGGGGCGCTGAAAGCCGCCGGGCCCGCGTATTATTCCCTGACCGGCGCCGCTTCGGGCTTTGCCGCGGGCGTGATGATCGCCGGCTGCTTTTCCTGGTTCTTCGGCTACCTGGGCGGCCAGCCCCAATTGAGCATGCGCTTCATGGCCATCAGGAATTCCGAGCAGGCAAAAAAGGCCAGGAACATCGGCATCGCCTGGACCCTGGTCGCCTACTTCGGGGCGCTGGCCATCGGCTGGATCGGCATCGCCATGTTCGGCCCCGGCACCCTGGCCGACCAGGAGCGCGTCCTGCCGCTGGTGCTGCTCAAGCTTTTCCCGCCGGCCGTCGCCGCCCTGCTCATCACCGGCGCCATCGCCGCCATGATCTCCACCGCGGATTCGCTGCTGGTCCTGTCGGCTTCGGAGCTCTCGGAGAACCTGGTCAAGCCACGGGTCAAGGACCAGTCCCCGGGCGCCTGCCTGCGGCGATCCCGCCTCATCACCGGCTTGCTGGCCGTCATCGCCCTGGCCCTGGCCTACATGTTCCCCAGCCGGCTCATCTATACCATGGTCGGCTATGTCTGGGCCGGCATCGGCGGCACGTTCTCCATCGTCATCCTCTTCACCCTTTTCTGGAAGCGCTACCACGGTCGGGCCGTGATTGCCACCATCATCAGCGGCCTGCTGTTCACGGTACTGTGGAGCATCACCGGGATGAACGCCCGGATCACCTCGCGCCTGCTCACCTTTTTCGTGGCCGGCATGGTGGCCGTCATCGCCACTTTTGCTTTGCCGAAAAAAGCCGCCCCGCCTCTGGCCTAGAATCCAGATCTCGGTGGCGATCACTTGCAAAACCCCAGCTTGAAAAAAGCATGTTTTTGGGATATAACTTTTACATATCAAGACAGAGGCCCATGGCTATGAACCGTTTTTCCCTGCTGGCTTTGCTTATTGGGCTGCTGGCCGCCAGCCAATTCCCCCTGTTGGCCCTGGATCCGAAACTGGAACTGGACGAATACGCCGTGGAGCGCTATTCCACCGAGAACGGCCTGCCGCAGAGTTCGGTTCTGGCCATGGTCCAGACCCGCGACGGCTATATGTGGCTGGGCACCTACGAGGGGCTGGCCCGCTTCGATGGCGTCAACTTCACCGTTTTCGACAAGAGCAACACACCGGAAATGGAGGGCAACGGCGTCAAAGCCCTGGCCGAGGACCGGGAAGGGCGTCTGTGGGTGGGAACCACGGCCGGATTGCTGCGCTACAGCCAGGGCCGTTTCGAGCGCTTCGACAGCCGCCAGGGGTTGCGCAGCCATTTCATCCTGTGTCTTTTCCTGGACCGTGACGGCACCCTCTGGGCCGGCACCACCGGCGGCCTGCACCGCTGGGGCAACAACCGTTTTCAAGCTTTCACTACAGCGCAGGGGCTGTCCTCCAACTATGTCACCTCTCTGGCCGACGACGGCGCCGGGGGCATTTGGATCGGGACCGGGCAGGGGCTCAACCATTTCAAAGATGGAAAAATTCAGGCCTTCGATGCCGGCCGCGGCTTGCCTCACAGCGATATCCGCGCCTTGCACCTCGATCCGCAGGGGACACTTTGGATCGGCACCAGCGGGGGCGGGCTGATCGGTTTCCGCGACGGCCGTTTCGAGCGCTTGCAGCAGCCGCTTTCTTCATCCGATATCCGCGCCATTTACCGGGACCGCCACGGAGTGATGTGGATCGGCACCAACCAGGAACCGCTCAACCGCCTGAAGGACGGACGGGTCTCGGTTATGGGCCAGCGCCTGGCCGGGGTGATGTCGGCCCGGGTTATTCTGGAAGACCGCGAAGGCAGCCTGTGGGTAGGCACCCGCGACGGGCTCATTCAATTAAAAGACGATAAATTCATTCTCTACGGGTCCCGCAACGGCCTGCCGGTGGACCCGGTGCGGGCGGTATTCGAGGACCGCCAAGGCAGTATCTGGATCGGCACGGTCGGCGGCGGCCTGGTCAGGTTTCAAAATGGAGAATGGAAGACATACAACTGGAACCAGGGACTGTTCAGCGATCATGTCTGGTCCATTGCCCAGAGCAGCGATAATTCGATATGGGTGGGAACCTATGGCGGCGGCCTGTACCGCTTGCCGGCTGCGAAAAAACCGGAAACCTTTGTCCGGATCAGGGGAATTGCCAGCGACATCATCCGCGCCTTGCTGGCCGACAGCCGCGACCGGATCTGGGTGGGAACCAACGGCGGCGGACTCGATTGCCTGGAAAGGGGCCGCATCACCAATTTCAACACCACTCACGGCCTTCCCAACAACTATATATATGCCCTGAGTGAAGACAAAAAGGGCCGCATTTGGGTGGGCGCATATAACGGAGGGCTGGCCGTTCTGGAAAAGGGCCGTTTTCGCAAACTGGCTGCCGAAGACATTGCCGATCAACCCATCTGGGTTATCCACGCCGACCGGGATGGAGATGTCTGGGTGGGGACCGATCACGCCGGCCTGCTTTGGATCCATGACGAACGGGTGGTTCGTTTTTCCAGCCGCGACGGTCTGTATAGCGACCAGGCCTTTCAGATCCTGGAGGACAACCGCGGCCAACTGTGGATGAACTGCAACAAGGGCATCTATCACGTGGCCAAGAAAGATCTGTTTGCGTTTGCCGCCGGCAGATTGCCTCGCATTCCCTGCGTTTCTTTTGGCAAGGCCGAGGGTATCCAGGTGACCGAAAGCAGCGGCCCGGCCCAGCCGGCCGGATGCATCGACCGCCAGGGCCGCATCTGGTTTCCCACCATCCGCGGTCTCACCATGTTCGACCCGGACCGGCTGCGCATCAATCAGGTCAAACCGCCCCTGGTCGTCGAAAAGGTCGTCATCAACGGCCGCCCAATGGCATCTTCGGGAACCCTAACCGCACCACCGGGAAAAGGCAACATTGAAATCGCCTATACCGCCATCAGTTTTTTGCAGGTTGACAAGATGCAGTTTGCTTACCGCCTCGAAGGCTTCGATCCGGATTGGATCCGGGCGGGCAACCGCCGATCCGCCTTCTACACCAACCTGCCTCCGGGATCGTACACCTTCCGGGTCATTGCCGGCAACGGCGACGGCATATGGAACCGCAGCGGTGCGGCATTCACTTTCAAATTGCGGCCGTACTTGCATCAGACCGCATGGTTCCGCTGGCTGGTCGCCATGAGCGGAATCGTGCTGATTGCCGCCATGTTTTTCCTGGCCCTGCACCGGGCCAAAGTCCGGGAACGCAAGCTGGAAAGCCTGGTGGACGAACGCACCGTGCAATTGCAGCGCCTGGCCCGCTACGACGGACTGACCGATCTGGCCAACCACCGCACTTTCTATGAGATCTTTCAAAAGGAATGGGCCGTGGCCGGCCGTGAAAAAAGGCCGCTGTCGCTGATTGCCGCCGACATCGATTTCTTCAAGCCGTTCAACGACTCCCTCGGCCACCAGGAAGGCGACGAATGCCTCAGAAAAGTAGCCCAGGCCATCCGCGCCCAAGTCAAGCGACCGGCCGATCTGGCGGCGCGAACGGGCGGCGACGAATTTTTTCTCCTGCTGCCGGGAACGGAAAATGTCGGGGCGCTGGCCATAGCAGAAAACATCAGGTCCGCGATCGCCGCACTGGCCATTCCCCATCCCGCCTCGCCGATTGCGGCGGTGGTCACGGTCAGCCTCGGGGTGGCGACCACGATTCCCTCTCCCGCTGCCGAGGCCAACCAGTTCATTGCCCGGGCCGACCAGGCCCTTTATCAGACCAAGCGTCAAGGGCGCAATCGCGCTGACGTCAACTGACGCGAATCAATGGATCGGGCGGCCCAAGAAAAACCGTTTTGCCGTCCGCCTTTTTCCGGAACCCTGTTCATTGACGGCCAGCGCCATTGGCCTCGGCCTTGTTGATTTAAAAGCGCAGGGTAAAAACCGTTCCCGTTCCGGGCTGGGATTGGACGGCAATGACGCCGCGATGCAGGCGCATAACCTGGCGTGAGAAGCTCAAGCCAATGCCCGAGCCCTCTTTTTTGGTTGTATAGAAAGGGATGAATATTTTCTCCCGGGCTTCAGGAGCGATCCCCGGACCGTTGTCGCTGATCTGAATCTCCACCCGGCCGCGCTCATTCAAACGCGAAGACAAATGGATGCGGGGGGCTGCGCTCCCGCCCAGCGCTTCTATGGCATTGAGCAGCAAATTAATCAGAACCTGCTCGGCCAAATCAGGATCGGCGGTCATTTCCAGCGAGGGCGGTTCCACCTCGGCGCTGAAGGCGATGCCCTGACGGGTCAGCTTATCCTGCAGCAGTTTTTCCATGCGCTGAAACATCTCCGTGACCGGAAAGATTTTAAACTGCGGTTTGGGAATCAGGGCCACACTGCGGTAGGCATGGACAAAACGCATCAGCCCGTGGCTGCGCCGATCGATGGTCTGCAAGGCCTCGGCTACATCCTGGTTCCGAGCCGAACCGGCAGCGCCGCTTTCGCTGCCGGAGGCGGGCAGCAGGGAACAAGCGGTGGCGGCCAGTGAAGCGATGGGGGTGAGGGAATTCATGATCTCGTGGGTCAGCACGCGGGTCAGGCTTTGCCAGGCCTCGGCCTCCTTCTCTTCCAATTCGACCTGGATGTTTTGCAGCGAGATCAATTTGTAAAGCTGGCCGCGCTGCTTGAACTCGGTGGTGGAAAGGGACAGCTGCAGCTCTTCATCGGGGAAATCCAGCTTGAGCAGGGATTTTTCCCCGGGACGCATCCGCTCGATGTCATCCCGCAGCTGCTGAAACATCGGAGGCAGGTCGGCGATGTGGCGCAGGTGGGAAACGCGGAGCAGACGCTTGGCCGCGTGGTTGAGCAAATCGATGCCGCCGTCGGCGCGCAACGACAGCAAGCCGACGCCGATATGCTGAACCACGGTCTGCAGGTAGCGGTACTGCTCCTCCTTTTCCTCGCGGGCGCGCTGGAACTGGCCGCTGATTTCTCGAAAAGCGGCGTTCAAATCGGCGAATGATCCGCCCAGTCCCTCAATCCCCGGTGACAGAGAAAAATCATGATAACGCACCGCCTGCAGAAACCGCGACAGGCCGCGGTTGGAACGGTCGATATAGTGAAACAGCGAATACACCATGTAAACAAAAACGGCGGCGGCCAGCAATGCCGGCATCCCCAGGTTGAAGCCGCGCAGCCAGTAAAAGAAAAAACCGGTGGCCACCGCGATCAGCATCAGCCGCCAGGCAACTTGAAAACGAAAACGCTGGGTGAGCTTCATGGCCGGCACAATCGCCTTCGAGCGTCAAAGGCCATATTTTTCCAGGCGCCGGTATAGGGCGGCGCGAGTCAACCCCAGCTCCTTGGCCGCCTGGCTGATATTGCCCTGATACTTGCTCAGGGCGCGGCGGACCAGAGTTTCCTCGGCCTGCTCCAGGTTCAGATCCTTGAAAGCCAGCTCTTCCGCATTTTCTGAAATATGGGAAAATAAAAAATCACCCGGCTGCAGGACAGGGGCGTCGCTCAAAATCACCGCCCGTTCCAGGGCGTGCTTCAATTCACGAACATTGCCGGGCCATGGGTAGCCGGCCAGCTTTTTCAAAGCGGCCTCGCTGATGGTCTTCGGTCCTTTTTTGTATTTGCGGCAGACCTGCCCGGTAAAATGCTCAACCAGCGGTTTCAGGTCATCGTGCCGCTCGCGCAGCGGCGGCAGATGGATTTCAACCGTATTGATGCGGTAGAGCAGGTCCTGGCGGAATTGCCTGCGGTTGACCAATTCAGCGATGGGCATGTTGGTGGCGCAGATCAGGCGTATGTCGACGCTGATGGGAGCGTTGGCGCCCAGGCGGGTCACCTGCCGGGTTTCCAGCACGCGCAGCAGCTTGGCCTGAAGGCCCATGGGCAGGTTGCCGACTTCATCCAGAAACAGCGTCCCTCCCGAAGCCAATTCGATGCGGCCGATCCGGTCGCTGCGGGCATCGGTAAAAGACCCCTTGACATGGCCGAAAAGTTCGCTTTCAAAAAGCGTTTCGCTGATCCCCCCCATGTCGACGGCCAGAAAAATTTCGCCGGATCGGGCCGAATGCCGGTGCAGGGCCCGGGCCACCAGTTCTTTGCCGGTGCCGTTTTCCCCGATGATCAGCACATTGGCATCGGTGGCCGCCACCTTGGTGATGGTCTGGAATACTTTCTGCATGGCCGGGGAAGAACCGATAAAATCGTGAAATGGATGGTCCAGATCGGCGCTGAGCTGCTGCTGGCGCCGGCGCAGGTTTTCCGCTTCGAAACGAGAAGAGCGCAGGTTCAAGGCGGCCGAAACCGTGGCCAGCAATTTTTCATTCTGCCAGGGTTTCAGCACAAAATCGCTGGCCCCCTCCTTGATGGCCCGCACGGCCAGGCCGATATCACCGTAGGCCGTAATCAAGACCACCACGGCCTGGGGATCGATGGACAGGATTTTTTCCAGCCAGAAAAAACCTTCCTGGCCGCTGCTGACGTCACGTTCGAAATTCATGTCCAGCAGGATGACATCAAACGTTTCATTGCTTAAAAGCTGCGGGATCAGGGCCGGATTTTTTTCAGTGCGCACCGATTCCACATGCTGTTTTAGAAAAAAATTTGCCGCCTGCAGCACGTCGACATCGTCATCCACGATCAGGATCTTTCCGAAATTTTTTTTCATCGTTGCCCATTCCATAAAAAAATTTCAGCAATTTCCTTGCCATTATAACACAGCGCCGGAAAAGTTCCCAAACACCAGCGAAATCCCCGTCAGCCCCAGGAGATTTCCCGCCCGGTTGTACGAAAACGAACAGCGGTTGTTCCGCCAGCGGACACCCCGCCGCTCTCCCGCGCATGAGTGATCAAGGAAAGAGCAAATCGGGACCGGCAAATATCGGCTGCGGGCGCACATTCCGGATCCAACCGGCAGCGGCGGCGAACTTGGCATTATATTTGCATTTATATTTTATGTTGAAAAATTTCCAGACGATCTTCATGCAAGAGGACTCACAAAATGATTAAAAACTATTTGCTGACCACTTTGCGAAATTTGAAGAAAACCAAGCTGTTCGCACTGATCAACGTTCTGGGTCTCACCCTGGGCATGACGGCTTGCCTGTTCATTCTGTATTTTGTGAACTACGAAAAAAGTTACGATCGCTTTCATGAAAACAGCGAGCGGATATATCGCTTACGCTATGAGCGCAGCGACCAGGATGGCCAGGCGGTGCGTTTCGCATCCTGCTGCCCGCCCGCCGGATTGCGCATCCGCAAGCTGTACCCCGAAGTGGAAAAAATAGCCCGTCTGTTCCGTTATCGCGCCTCGGTCTCGCATGCCGGAAACAGGTTCATTGAAGAGAGGATGTATTTTGCCGAGGCCGACTTCCTTGAGATTTTCAAATATGAATTCATCGCCGGTGACGCGCCCGACGGTATCAAGCAGCCGAATCGGGCCTTCATTTCCCAGGCGACGGCCGGCAAGTATTTTGCCGGCAAAAACCCCATCGGACAGATCCTCGCTGTGGATAAAAAGGCCGATTACCAGGTCGCGGGGGTTTTTAAAGATGTTCCGCCTAATTCCCATCTGAAATTCGACATCCTTCTATCCTATCCCAACCTTCTCGACCTCTACGGCAAGGATGTGGAAGATTCATGGGGAGACAGCGGCTGGTTCACCTATCTCCTGCTGAAGCCGCAAGCCGATCCCCTGGCTTTTGAAAAAAAATTGCCGGCGCTCGTGGATGCCGAATTCGGAAAGGTGCTGCGGGCGTATAAGTTGACGTGCGACCTCAAGTTGCAGCCGTTGAAAGACATTCACCTGACTTCCGATTTTCAGCAGGAATACGAAGTCAACGGCGACCTGGACACCGTGAATTTTCTCAAGGTGATCGCCCTGTTCATCATTGCCATCGCCTGGGCGAATTATACCAACCTCTCCACGGCCCGTTCATTGACCCGAGCCAAGGAAGTGGGCATACGCAAGGTCGCGGGCGCTTCCCGCGGCCAGTTGATGGCCCAGTTCATTTTGGAAACGGTTCTGATCAATTTGCTTGCCATGGCCCTGGCGCTGGCAGCGGTAAAACTGTTCCTGCCGCTTTTCGGTCAGATGACGGGCACGCCCATGGCCTACCGTATCTGGTCTCAGCAATGGTTCTGGCTCACCGTTCTGGCCATGTTCCTGGGGGGTATTTTCCTTTCCGGCCTGTATCCGGTGCTTGTCCTCTCCTCGTTCCAGCCGGCGATCGTCCTCAAGGGGAAATTGGCAAATGCCGCCAGGGGAATGAACTTGCGAAAATTTCTTGTCATATTTCAGTTCGTGATGGCCTTGGGGCTTCTCATCTGCACGTTTACGGTGTTCCGCCAGATATCATTCATGAAAAAGCAAGACCTGGGCTTCAGCATGGAAAACAAATTGGTGATCAGGGCGCCCAGGGTGCGGAGCGCATCATTTGCGAGCGAATTGCAGACATTCAAGCAGCAACTTCTTAAAAACGCGAAAATCAGCGATTTTTGCGTCGGCACGGATGTGCCGGGGAGGCAGGTCTGGTGGGACGCCGGCGGCATCCGCCGCGTCGGCACGGATGACAACAAAAACTATCAAATTGTCGGGATCGACTATGATTACGTCAAAGTATTCGGCTTGAAACTCGTGGCCGGGAGGAACTTTGCCAGAGAATATCCGGCGGATGCCAAAGCCCTGATCCTCAACGAAACAGCGGCCAAATGGCTGGGATTTCAGAGCCCCGCAGCCGCCATCGGGCAACGCGTCATTTATTGGGACGATACCTTCGAAGTCGTCGGCGTGCTGGCGGACCACCATCAACAGTCGGTAAAACAGGCATGCGAGCCCCACATATTCCGCTTCCTGCCCGAAGGCCGTGACGTGAGGGGATGGTTCGTGCTGAAATTGAACACCCAGGATATGGGATCGACCCTGCAGGGGATCAGGCAACTTTTTGACGAGTTCTTTCCTGACAATCCGTTCGAGTACTTTTTTCTGGATGATTATTACAACCAGCAATACAAAGCGGATGAGTTGTTCGGGGAAGTGTTTGCCATCTTTTCATTTCTGGCTGTGATCGTGACCAGCCTGGGGATTTTGGGCTTGTCCTTTTTCATGGCCCTGCAGCGCACCAAGGAGATCGGCATCAGAAAAGTACTGGGAGCGAGTGTCTTAAGGATTTTGCTCCTGCTGGCGAAGGACTTCATGAAACTGGTATTCATCTCTTTTGCCATCGCCCTCCCCCTTTCATATCTGTTCATCAGCCAATGGCTGCAATCATTCGCGCTGAGGACGGATCTTGCCGCCGGATTGTTCCTATATCCTTTGGCCATTGTTTCATTGGTTACGATCGCAACCATTGGCTCGCATATTATTAAAGCGGCCATGGCCAATCCGGTCGAAAGCTTGCGATTTGAATAGGGAGGGATTTGCCTTGCCAAAACCGTTTGACCGCAGAAAGAAAAACCCTCCCCCTGGAGCCGGTGAACCGGCATTGCCGGCCGCTGTCCGAAAACGGACAGCCGTTGTCCCGCCAGCGGACATCCCGGGCGCTCTCTTATTCGGGAAAAAACCGAGAGCGGCAAGGTAAGGAACTGTGATTGTCAAGTCCTGGCGCATTTTCCGGACAACCGGCGCCCACTGCGGCAGATTTGGCACAATAGTTGCATTTCCATGTTGCGAGGTAAGCCAATGAGTATGGATCAAATCATTAAAAAGAAGAAATGGCCGGCCCGGCGGGTCATCACCTATTCCCTGGCCGGGTTTTTCGTGCTGCTGGTCGGCTATCTGCTCGTGTTCCAAACCAACCGTTCGACCCTGAATGTTGAAAGCGAAAAACTGACCATCTCCACCGTCCAGCGCGGCCCTTTCCAGGAATTCATTCCGGTCATGGGCGAAGTACTGCCCGTGCAAACGATATTTCTGGATGTCGAAGAGGGCGGCCTGGTGGAAAAAATCTTTATCGAAGCTGGTTCGCCCGTAAAGCATGGGGACAAGATCCTCAAGCTTTCCAATACGTCGCTGCTGATGGACATCATGTACCGGGAAGCAGAACTTTTCCAGCAGATCAACAACCTGCGCAACACCCGCCTGCTGTTCGAGCAAAGCCGCCTGGCTCTGGAACGGGACCTGGCTGATTTCGACTTCCAGGTGGAAAAACAGAAGCGGAAATACGAAAGCTACCAATCGCTGTTCGAGGAGAAGCTCATTTCCCGACACGATTTTGAAGACACGCGCGACGAATACGAAATGGTGAAAAACAAGCGCCGGCTGGCGGCTGAATCCCAGGAAAAGGAGCTGAGCTTCCGTCAACAGCAGATTCTGCAGCTGGAGGACGCGGTCAAGCGCATGGAGGAAAACCTCCAGGTCGCCAAGGGCAAGCTGGACAACCTGACCTTGCGCGCCCCGATCACCGGTACCCTGACCTCGCTGCAGGCCGAGCCCGGACAATCCAAATCCCCGGGCGAACGGCTGGGGCAAATCGACGCCCCGGAAGGATTCAAGGCGCGGGCCGGGATCGATGAGTTCTACATCGACCGCATCCAGAAAGGCAAGCCCGGACAGTTCGAGCTTTCCGGCAGCACCTACCGCATGGTGGTCAGCCGTGTCTATCCGGAAGTCAAGGACGGGAAGTTTTCGGTCGATCTGGAGTTCCCCGGCCGCCAAGCCCCGGGCATCCGCCGCGGCCAGACCCTGCACATCCGGCTGGAACTGAGCGATGTCGCCGAAGCCCTGCTGCTGCCCCGCGGCGGCTTCTTTCAAAAGACCGGCGGCAACTGGGTATTCGTACTCGAAGCGGACGGCAAAACCGCCGTCAAAAGGGAGATTCGCCTGGGCCGGCAAAATCCCGATGTATTCGAAGTACTGGGCGGACTGCGCGCCGGCGAGCGCGTCGTCACCTCCAGCTACGACAACTTCGGCGACAACGAACGCCTGGTTTTCAACTAAGCTATGCCACAAACAATCCAAGGAGAAATAAAATGATCCAAACCAAGAACTTGAAAAAAATCTACACCACCGAAGAGGTCGAGACATCGGCGCTCAACCAGATCAACCTGTCGGTCAAGGAGGGTGAGTTCGTGGCCGTGATGGGCCCGTCGGGCTGCGGCAAATCAACCCTGCTCAACATCCTCGGCCTGCTCGACAATCCCAGCGAAGGGGAGTATCACTTCGTGGGCCACGAAGTTTCCAAATTCTCGGAACGCCAGCGCGCCCACCTGCGCAAAGCCAACATCGGCTTCGTTTTCCAGAGTTTCAACCTCATCGACGAATTGACCGTTTTTGAAAACATCGAACTGCCACTGCTTTACTTGAAAGTAGGCAGCGGCGAGCGCAAGAAAAAGGTGCTCGAGGTCATGGAACGCATGCAGCTGATCCCGCGCAAAAACCACTTTCCCCAGCAGTTGTCCGGCGGCCAGCAGCAGCGCGTGGCCGTGGCCCGCGCCCTGGTGGCCCGTCCGAAACTGATCCTGGCCGACGAACCCACCGGCAACCTGGATTCGGCCAACGGCGACGAAGTGATGAACTTGCTTTCGCAACTGCACAGCGAAGGGACGACCATCGTCATGGTCACCCATTCTCCCGCCTACTCTGAATTCGCCCAGCGCGTGGTGCACCTGTTCGACGGCCATATCGTCACCGAAAATTTCAATCAGAAATTTCATGTTTGATCAGGATGTGGAGACCTCAGGCCGCAGGCCGGAGACCGAAAGAGTAGAACAAGAAGGAGAGTAAAATGAACGGACACATTTTAAAAAAACCCGCCATGGATCTCAGCGCCATGGAAGTCGAAATCCAGCGCCGGCTGCAGCGGGGGAAATTCAAACTCCTCCTTTCCCATTTTCTTTGTTTCATCCTGGCCTTGGCTTTCATTTTTTTCGTGATCTGACCGGAATTTCAAGGTAGCCCATGTTTAAAAACTATCTGAAGGCGGCGCTGCGCAACATGCGCCTGCACAAGGGGCTTTCGTTCATCACCATTTTCGGCTTCGCGGCCGGGCTCGCCTGCTGCATCCTGATCACCCTGTATGCCATCGACCAGCTCGGCTTCGACCGCCACTACCCCGATGCCGGCCGCATCTACCGCGTCGGCATTTCGGCCGCGCTGAACAGCAAGACCTTCAACGGCCCGGTAACCTGCGCGCCCATGGCCGAAACCGTGAAGCGCGAAATACCTGAAGTCGAGTCCATCGCCCGCTTCCTCGGAGGCAGCCGCGGCGCCCCGGTCGTGCGCTACAAGGACAAGGTATTCAGCGAAGAGCGCTTCTATTGGGCCGACCCCACCTTTTTCGACGTCCTCAAAACGCCGTTCATCAAGGGCAACCCGCGCACGGCTCTGAGCCAGGCCAATTCCGTGGTACTGACCCGTTCCATGGCAAAAAAATACTTCGGCTCGGAAAATCCCATCGGCAAAACCATCAACACCGACAACCGCCACGACTTCCAGGTCACCGGGGTAGTGCCGGACGTGGCGCGCCAGGCCCATTTCCACTACGATTTCATCGGCCCGCTGGCCATATTTGAAAACAGCCGCAGCACATCCTGGATCGGCAATAACTTCTACACCTATTTGGTTCTGCGCCCGGGCGCCTCGGCAGCCGCGGTCAATGCCAAGCTCCAGGAGATCGTCCGTCGCCATGCCGCACCGCAATTCCAGATGATGTTCGGGGTAAGCTGGGACCAGCTGCTGAAGAGCGGCGCCAGATACAACTATTTCCTGCAGCCAATAACCGATATCCATTTGCGTTCGAACTTTGAATTCGAGCTCGAAGCCAACGGCGATGTATCGACCGTGTATCTTTTTTCCCTGGTCGCCTTCGGCGTGTTTTTGCTTGCCTGCGTCAATTTCATCAACCTGACCACCGCCCGCGCCGCCACCCGGGCCCGCGAGATCGGCATCCGCAAGGCCATCGGCTCGGGCCGCGGCCAGCTGATCCGGCAGTTTCTCTTTGAATCCTCCCTGACCAGCTTCCTGGCCATCATCCTGGCGTTGGCCCTGGCTGTTCTGCTCCGTCCATTCTTCAACCGGCTGGCCGGCGTGAATGCGGAAATCGCGGTTCAGGGCAACCCCTGGCTGCTGCCCATCCTGCTGGCTCTGCTGGTGCTGAGCGGACTGGTGGCCGGCGCCTATCCGGCGTTTTACCTGTCATCATTCCGGCCGGTCCAGGTGCTGAAAGGGCATCCGGGGGGGATCAAGGGAAAATCATTTGTCCGCAGCCTTTTGGTGGTCTTCCAGTTCACCCTGTCGATCGCCCTGATCATCGGCACCCTGGCCATCAACCGCCAGCTGCACTTCATGCAGAACAAGAAACTGGGCTTCAACAAGGAACAGGTGCTGATCGTCAAAAAGACCGATGACCTGGGCAAGCAGGTCCAGGCTTTCAAACAGGAACTGCTCGCCAACCCCGACATCATGGCCGTCGGCAACTCGGCGAACCTGATGGGCGATCCCTCTTTCGGTGACAACGTCTACATGGTGCCCGGGGCTGCCGGCGTGGCCCAGCAGATCATCCTGAACATATTCTGCGACGAGGGGTTCCTGCGCACGTTTGACATCCGCATGGCCGCCGGCCGTTTCTTCGAAAAGGAACGCCAGGGCGATCTGCAGGGCGTGGTGCTCAACGAAACCGCTGCCAAGGCGCTGGGCTTGACCGACCCGGTGGGCAAGGAAATCATCCAGATGATCGGTCGGGACAACAAACCAAGCAGGCTCACCATCCTGGGTGTAATGAAGGATTTTCACTACCAATCCCTGCATGAAGAAATACGGCCCCTGGCCATCCACTGGTTCGGCCCCGACGGCTTCGGCAAAATGGTCTCGGTCCGCTTCCGCACGACCAACATCCCGGTTCTGCTCAAATCCATCGAAAATACCTGGAAACGCCTCGCCAAGGGACAGGCGTTCGAATACGAATTTTTCGACGAACATTTCGCCGCCATCTACAATGCCGAACAGAACACGGGCAAGCTGCTCATGGCGTTCTCGGTGCTGGCCATCGCCATCGCCTGCCTGGGGTTGCTCGGCCTGGCGACCTTCGCCACCCAGCAGCGCACCAAGGAGATCGGCATCCGCAAGGTGCTCGGCGCGTCGGTGCTGAACCTCAGCCGCCTGCTCTCCAATGAGTTTCTCAAACTGGTGCTGCTGGCCAACCTTATCGCCTGGCCTTTATCCTATTTCGTCATGAACCGCTGGCTGCGAAGTTTCGCCTATCGCGCCTCCCTCAGTCTGGAACTATTCTTTTTCTCTGGTGTATTGGCACTATGCATCGCCATATTGACCGTGAGCTATCAATCCATCCGCGCCGCCCGCGCCAACCCGGTGAACAGCCTGAGAAATGAATAAAGAAAACCGGAGCAGGGATAAAAACAGTAATTTCACCCGTTTTTGTTTTCTTCCTTCGGCCTGCAGAATCCATGAATCAAGGTGAGCCATGATTAAAAACTTGATCAAACAAACGTTCAGGGGACTGGGACGCGACAAGTTCCATTCGCTGATCAATATTTTCGGCCTGGGGCTGGGGATCGCCTGCTGCCTCATCGGCCTGCTGTTCGTGCAGAGTGAACTGAGTTACGACCGCCACCACGCCAACCACGAGCGCATCTTTCGCTACGGCGTGGAAATGACCATCGGCGGCGTGACCAGCATCCAGAGCGGCTGCAACCCTGGCGCCGGGCCCCTGCTGAAAGACTTCATCCCCGAAATCGAATCACTCGTCCGCATTGGTTACCTGGGCGAAACACTGGTCAGGCAAAAGGATCGCGCTTTCTCCGAGGAAAATTTTCTCTGGGCCGATCCCGGCATTTTCAACGTTTTCAGCCATGCTTTTGTATATGGGAATCCACAGGGGGCTTTGCAGCGGGACAACACCATGGTGCTGACCCGATCTCTGGCCAAGAAGATATTCGGCGACAGGAACCCGCTGGGCGAGGTGCTGGGTATCGAAAACCAGGACCCGTTCGAAGTTACGGCTGTGATCGCCGATCCTCCAGAAAACGACCAGCTGCAGTTCTCCGCCCTGCTCTCCTACTCCACCCAGTTCAAGGGCCTGGACCAGGCGCAGCTCTTTCAACCGTCGAAGCTGTCCGGGGATATGGGAGATGAAGTGTATTTCCTGTTTGCCCCGGGATTCACCGCCACCGATTTCGACCGCAAGGCCCGGCAGTTCTACGAAAAATACCAGGCCGCCAGCGACAGCATCCATTACCGTTCGCTGGTCGAGCCGCTGACGGCCATTCACTTGCGATCCATCATCGATAGCCAGCAGGCCGAAGCCAATTCCCGTTTTTTGCTCTGGTTCTGCGGCATCGTGCTGCTGATTTTGTTTCTGGCCGGCGTGAACTACGTCAACCTGACCACCTCCCGGGCCGGCAAGCGGGCCAAGGAGATCGGCGTCAAAAAAGTCATCGGCTCGAGCCATGGCCAACTGGTGCTCCATCTGCTGGGCGAATCGCTGTTTTTCGTCTTTTTGGCCCTGCTGGCCGGGATCGTCCTGGCACAGGGCATCCTGTCCCTGACCCCGCTGAACCAGGTAATCGGGAAGCATCTCACCGTGAATTTCCTCGCCAACCCGTTGTTACGGCTGGGCTTGCTGGCCATCTGGATCGTTGTCAGCCTTCTGGCCGGCCTTTATCCGGCTTTTTATCTGGCGCGCATCTCGCCGCTGAAAACCTTGAAAACCAGATCGGGCGGCCAGGCGGCCGGACGGCTCCTGCGCCAGTCTTTGTTGGTGATGCAGTTCGTCATCGCCATCGGCGCCGTAGCCCTGACCTTTCTGATGAACCGCCAGCTGAACTTTATCAAGAACAGGGACCTGGGTTTCACCAAGGACCCGGTGGTCATGGTCAACGTCACGGACGCCGACCTGCGCAAGCGCAGCGCTGTGTACAAAAATGAGATCCTGCGCCTGCCCGGCGTGGCCGCGGCTTCGTTTTCCGATTCCGTGCCCGGGAGCGGATTCACCGGTTATGCCTTCAAGTGGGAGAGCAATAACGGCGAGATGCAGGGCCACGCCTTCGGTTCCCTGCAGGCCGACAAGGACTATTTCGCAACCCTGGGCATACGCCTTGTCGCCGGTCGCAATTTTTCCCGGCTGCCGAACAGGCAGGACTTCAAAGACGGCACCATGGAGTTCATCGTCAGTGAAAATCTGGTCAAGGCCCTGGGCTGGGAAGATCCGATAGGCAAGCGCTGCCAGTACGGGACCGTGGTCGGCGTGGTGCGTAACTTCCATTACCACTCGCTGCACCGCGACGTCCGGCCGACCTATATCGTTCAGCCCCTGGAGATGCAGCCTTATCTCAACGTGCGCCTGCGCGGCGGCCGCATCCGGGAATCACTGGAAGCGCTGCGCTCCAAATGGACGGCCTTCGCCCCCGGCTATCCTTTCGTCTATTCTTTCCTCGACCAACGCCTGGCCCGCTTCTATGAGCAGGATCAGAAACAGCAAAAACTGGCGACCATTTTTTCCGGTCTATGCCTGCTCATTTCCTGCTTGGGGCTGTTCGCCCTGGCTTCGTTCAACATCGAGCAGCGGACAAAGGAGATCGGCATCCGCAAGACGCTCGGCGCTTCGATCGTCAATCTGGTACTGCTGCTGACCCGCAAGTTCGCTTTCTGGGTGGTGGTGGCCAATTTGCTCGCCTGGCCCCTGACCTATTGGGCCATGAAGCAATGGCTGCAGAATTTCGCCTTCCGCGCCACGATAGGGATCGGCATTTTCTTTCTTTCCGGCCTTTCCACGCTGGCCATTGCCCTGCTTACCGTGGGCTATCGGTCCATCAAGGCCGCCCGCGCCAACCCTATCGACAGCCTGAGATATGAATAAAGGAGAGGGAAAATGCTGCTGAACATGATCAAGACAGCTTGGCGGAATCTGAAAAAGGAGAAGGTCTACACTCTGATCAGCTTATTTGGTCTGGCCGTAGGCCTGGCTTACTTTGCCATGATCGCCGTGCTGGAGGACCTGCATTTCCAGGCCGACGCCTTTCACCGCAACGCCGAGCGCCTCTTTGGCGTTGTACAGGTCAACGATACGGGAAAGGATACCGAGGACCATGCCATCTTCAATCCCGGCCCCCTGCTGGCGGCAATGCGCAGCGAGTTTCCCGAGATCGAGGACGGCAGCCGCATACTTGTGGCCGGCCGGCAGATCGTGCGCCGCGGCGAGAACGTGTTTTACGAGAACGGCATCCAGTTCGTAGACGAGAATTTTCTCTCCCTGTTCTCCTTTCCCCTGGTTTCCGGCGACCGCGGCACGGCGCTTTCGCAACCTTACTCCGCAGTCCTTTCGCAGCGAGCGGCCGAGAAGTATTTCGGCAAGGAAGATCCCCTGGGAAAAACGCTGACAATCAACCGCATCGTCAGCGTCACCGTGACCGCCGTGGCCAAGAACCTTTATGAGAATTCCTCGATCCGATTCGACATGCTGGCCTCCATGGATGCGGCCCGCGCCCTGTTCCCCGATCCCGACAGCTGGGAGAAATCCGATTTCTCGACTTTCCTGCTGCTGGCCAGGGGAGCCGACATCAAGTCCCTGCAGGCGAAGCTCCCGGCGTTCTTGAAAAAATATTTCCCTGCCACTCCGCAAGCGCCGAAAAAAATCTACCTTTTCCCCTTCCGCGATTTCCGCCTGAAAGCCACGAAGCCGGTGCGCATCAAAACGTTCTTCATGCACGTGGAGCCGGAAGTCATCTTTATGCAATACGCCTCGGCTTTGATCGTTCTCCTGATCGCCTGCCTGAATTTCATGATCCTGGCCACCTCGCGCCATATGCGCCGGGCCAGGGAAATCGCCATGCGCAAAACCCTCGGCGCCGACCGGCGCAGGCTCATCGGGCAGTTCCTGCTGGAATCGCTGGTCATGGCCCTGCTGGCACTGCCCCTGGCCCTTTTGATATATGGGTACGCTTTCCCCGCCATGACCAACTACATGGGCTACTCCCGGGACCTGCCCATTTGGAACCATCCCTTTCTTTTCAAGTATCTGCTGGTTTTAACCGCCGCGGTCGGCATGTTCGCCGGCAGCTATCCCGCTTTCTTCCTGTCGAAGTTCAATCCCGTGCAGGTCCTCAAGGGCAGCCGGTTTTCAGGAAAGCGCGGCCAGTTCCTGCGCAAGTTCCTGGTGGTCACCCAGTTCTCCCTGGTTATCTTCTTGATCATCTGGACCCTGATGTTTAAAAAGCAGTTCAACCATTTCCTGGCGGTGGACTACGGATACGATCGCAGCCGGGTGCTGGCGGCGCTGGTCAAGAATATCCCCGCCGATGATCTTCAAATCCTGAAAAAGGAGCTGTCCCGCCTCCCGGCCGTCGCTTCCGTCGCCGCCTCCTGGAACCTTCCGGGCCATTGGAATTCGGAACAAAAGGTGGTGCCCGAAGGCACGGATGAAAACCGCGGCTGGCTGGTCAGCACCTATGGCGTGGATGAAGGCTTTGTCGGGGCGGTCGGAATCCGGCTTCTGCAGGGCCGGGATTTTTCCCAGGCCTTCCATGACCAGCAAAGCCTGCTGATCAACGAGACCCTGGCCCGGCAGCTGGGCTGGGACCAGCCCCTGGGACGGCGGATCACCATCGGCGACCGGCAAGGCACCGTGGTCGGCGTGGTCGGGGATTTCCAGTTCCGCGATCCCAGTTTTCTCCTGGGGCCGGCCCTGTTTTATATGGAAACGGATAAATTAAACTACCTGCTGCTGAAATTCCAGCCGGGCACCTCCTTCCCCGGCCTGCTGCAACAGGTGAAAAAAGTCTGGGGTCACGTCGTGCGCGACTATCCCTTGGAAACGGTCCTGCTCGATGATCACTTCCGGGACACCTATTCCTGGATGGACAAGGTGTACGTGATCATGGCCATCCTCAACACGGTCATCCTCTTCGTGGCTTGCCTGGGATTGCTCGGCCTGGTTTCCTTCGCCGTGGAAAGACGGACCAAGGAAATCGGCATCCGCAAGGTCATGGGGGCATCGGTTGCCGGCATTTTCGCTTTGATCTCCAGGGAGTTCGTCCTGCTGGTCACGCTGGCCAATCTCGCGGGCATCCTGCTGGGGACCTGGATCGTCGAACGGATGTTCCGCATGATGATCAGCTACAACCGCGTGAATACCGATGCCGGCATATACCTGCTGACCGTGGCTATGACCCTTGGCGCCACCCTGTTGGCCATATCCTGGGAAATCAACCGCGCCGCCCGCGCCAACCCGGTCGACAGCCTGAGATACGAATAAACGGAGGTACACCGTGTTCACGAACTATTTAAAGATCGCCTGGCGTAACATTATACGACATAAAGGATTTTCGTTTATCAACATCTTCGGACTGGCCGTGGGTTTGGCCTGTTTCCTGCTGATCACGCTCTATGTCCAGTACGAATTGAGTTATGACCGGTTCCATGAGAACCGAGACCGGATTTTTCGCATCGAACCGCAATTTTTAAACGCCGATGGCTCTGAACGGGGAAGTTTTAGTTCCCTGGCACCGGGTTTTGTGCCCTTCCTGGAGAAAGAATTTTCCGAAATGGAACGGATTGTTAAGATTCTGCAGCTGAACTCCTACGGGGAAACGGTGGTGGTCTACGGAGACAAGAGGTTCAGTGAAAAACGTTTCTATCTTTCCGAACCAGCGGTTTTCGAGATTTTTACCATGCCCATGTTGCAGGGAAATCCCCAAACGGCATTGCAAGACCCGAACGGCCTGGTCATTTCCGAATCCATGGCCAGGAAATACTTCGGGCCGGATAATCCACTGGGCAAAATTATCAAAGTGATCCATCCGCAGTCGGGAGTGAACCTCCTTAAAATCGCGGGCGTAATGAAAGATACGCCGGCAAACGCCCATGTTCATTTCGACTTCATCGGCTCTTTGCTGCTTACCAAAAACCTGCCGGGCGGAAGCGACTACTTTTTTGGCAGCCGCAATTTGAGTGACAATATCACCCAGGTCTATATGCGCCTGGCCGCCGGAGTAAACCCCGCGGTTCTATCCCAACGGATTCCGGCTTTCCTTGACCGGGCGATTCCCCCCAGGCCGGACGACAGCGGCAATCTCGTGCGGACAAGCACGAGGCTGAAGCTTTTACTGCGCCCGGTCACCGACATCCACCTGGACTCGCATACGGCCAAGGAATTGGAACCAAACGGCGATCGGACCTATGTCGTCTTTTTCCTGATTATCGCCTTTTTCATCCTGCTTCTGGCCTGCATCAATTTCACCAACCTGGCCACGGCCAGAGCTTCCAAAAGGGCCCGGGAAGTGGGTTTGCGAAAAGTGGTGGGCAGTAGCCGCGGCAGGTTGGCCGTCCAGTTCCTGTCCGAGTCGCTGGTAGTCACGCTCCTTGCCCTGCTGCTGGCCCTGGCCCTGGCCCGGATCTTCCTGCCGTTGTTCAGCGGATTATTCAACTGTGACCTGAGTTTCGGCCCGCTGTTGGAACCGCAATCGCTATTGCTGCTGGCAGCGATCCTCATCTTTACCGCCACTTGCTCCGGTCTCTACCCGGCAGTTTATCTGAGTTCTTTTAAGCCGGCCACCATTCTGCGCGGCGAGTTGACCCGCGGCAGCGGCGGGGCCAGGCTGCGCAAATCCCTGGTGGTATTCCAGTTCGCCATAGCGGCGATTCTTATCGTCAGTGTCGGTGTAACGACGAGACAGATGCACTTTTTCCGGAACGCCGACATCGGTTTTAGCCGGGAAAATATCCTGCTGATCCCCGCCGACGGCACCATCCTGCAAAATTGGCAAGACGCCAAGGAGAGCATAATCAAAAGCCCTTACGTCAAAGCGGCCACGTTGTCCAAACGGGCGCCTTCAAGCCGTCTGCTCGATGCCCCCGGGTTCAGCGTCGAAGTCAAGGGGCAAAAGCTTCGGAGCGATTTTCGCATGCCTCATAACCGGGTCGATTTCGATTTTTTTAAAACCTACGGCATCCCGGTGGTGGCCGGACGGGACTTCTCCAAGGCCCACCCGGCAGACGCCGGGGAGGCTTTCATCCTCAACGAAACCGCGGTTCGCCAGCTGGGTTGGAAGCATGCCGGCGAAGCTATCGGCAAAACCATGACGGTTCCCGGTCGCCCGCCGGCGCCGATCATCGGCGTGGTGGCGGACTTCAATTACGAATCGCTGCACAACGAAATAACGGCCATGGTCACCTACATCGTTCCCAACCAGGTGAATACAGTATCGGTTCGGATCAATCCCGGGAATCCCCAGCATGCCATTGACCATATCCGCGCCGTTTGGAAAAGATACAACCCGGAATTTCCCTTCCGCTTTGATTTCCTGGATGAGCAGCTTGATTCTCTTTACCAGAATGAAAAGCGCATGATGGACATGTTCGGCACGTTCAGCGTTCTGGCCATCATCATTGCCTGCCTGGGCCTTTTTGGGCTGGCCTCGTTCGCCGCCGCCAAAAGGACCAAAGAGATCGGCGTGCGCAAGATTTTCGGGGCATCCATTGCCAAGATCGTCGGCATCCTGGTCAGGGAATTCATGTGGCTGGTGCTGATTGCCAATCTTATTGCCTGGCCGCTGGCTTACGCCATCATGCGCAATTGGCTGCAGGGTTTTGCCTATCGGGTTTCTATGGATATTCGATTTTTCCTGCTGTCGGGATTATTGACGTTGTTGATTGCCCTGCTGACGGTAAGCTATCAAGCCATCCACGCCGCCAGCGCCAACCCGGTGGATAGCCTGAGGTACGAATAATCAGAGGTGAACCATGTTCAAGAACTATTTGAAGGTCGCCTGGCGCAATATGGTCCGCCAAAAGGGATATTCATTTATCAATATCTTCGGCCTGGCCATCAGCATGGCCTGCGCCCTGCTGATCGTCTCATGGGTCCGGGATGAGCTGAGTTACGACAAATTCCATGCGCATAAGGACAACATCTATCGCATAACCGCTGTGGGAAAGATTTATTCTGGCTTCAGCTCGCCGGCGCCATTCGCCCCGGCCGTCGAGGCGGAAATTCCCGAAGTGTCCGCAGCGGCCCGGGTGGGCCGGATCTTCGGCCGCGTATTCCTCAAGGCCGGTAAACGGGCTTTCTATGAGGACAACGGCATCTGCGCCGACGCTTCGCTGTTCAAAATCTTTACCTTCCCGCTGCTCAAAGGCACTCCCGAGAGCGCCCTGGCGGGGCCCGAGCGGGTCATCATCAGCGAGAGCCTGAGCCAAAAGTATTTTGGTTCGGAAGACCCCATAAACAAGACTCTGGTTCTCGAAGGCCGCTGGCCCATGACCGTGGGCGGCGTCATGGCCGACATCCCCCGCAACTCCCATTTGCGCTTCGATTTCGCCTTGTCCATGGCTTTCGTCCAGGACGGCAAATGGTGGGGCATGGAATGGGGCGATTTTAATTTTATGACCTATATCCAAACCGTCCCCGGCGCCGACGAACAAGCCCTGATCGGCAAGCTGAATCGGGTGGCATTGGCGCACAAATGCCCCCAGGTCTTCTATAAGCAATTGGCCTTTTCCGTTCAACACCTGAACGACATTTACCTCAATCCCCTCCCCGGAGGCTGGGACATCCCTCTCGGCGACAAGAAATCGGTCTATCTTTTTTCCGTGATCGCGTTTTTCATCGCGCTTATCGCCGGCATCAATTTCATCAACCTGACGACCGCCCGGGCCGAAAAGCGGTCCAAGGAGGTCGGCTTGCGCAAGGTGATCGGCGCCGGCCGCAAGCAGATCATCGGCCAATTCTTCGGCGAATCGAGCCTGCTCACCTTGCTGGCCCTGATCCTCGCCGTGCTGTTGGCCAAACTCGCCATGCCTGTTTTCAACGTTTTGACGGGCAAACAGCTCGTTTTCAGCCTCTTCGATCCTGGCACGTTCATCAGCCTCGGCGTCATCGCCTGTTTCATTGGACTTCTGGCCGGAATTTTTCCGTCGCTCTACCTTTCTTCATTCCAGCCAGCACATATCTTGAAAGGACGTTCGCACGGATGGGTCAAAAAGGGCTCATTGCGGCGAATCCTGGTCATTGCCCAATTTGCCATATCCATCGCGCTCATCTTGGCAACCGCTGTGGTCTTCAAGCAGATGCGTTTCATCAGCCAGAAGAGTTGGCATTCGAGCCGAGATACGGTGCTTTATATCCCCTTCAAGGAGAACATCGGTCCGCGCTACGAGTTGGTGCGCAACAGGCTCCTAGAACACCCGGCCATCTCGGCTGTCGGGGCCAAGGACTGCCTGCCGACATTGATCAACAACAAGACAAGCGGCATCTCCTGGCAAGGCAAAACAGATGCCCAAAAAGACATTTACATGGAAACCATCCGCATCGACTTCCATTATCTGGAAACAATGGGTTTGGATATTGTCGCCGGCCGCGATTTCTCGCCCGCTTTCCCCGGTGACGCCGGCAAGGCCTTCATCCTGAACAAAGAGGCGGTGCGACAGGCAGGAATCCGGAATCCCATCGGCAAGACATTCAGCCTTTACAGAGAACCGGGGTTGATCGTCGGCGTGGTCAAGGACTCATACTTTCATAACTTTCGCCAGGATCAGCAGCGGGCTCAGGTCTACTATCTGTTCAAGGATCTTCCGGCGGAAAGCGCGGATTCCGGCGTCGTCATGATCCGGGTGCGAGGCGCCGCCGGCCGCCCCCTTTCCGATGTCATCGGCCATATCAGGAGAGTCTGGTCCAGCGTCAACTCGTCGGCACCCTTCGAATTCAATTTCCTTGACCAGGCCATCGCCGCCCAATACGCCAGCGACCGGCGCCAGGGGCGGCTCTTTGGCGCATTCGCTTTTTTTGCCGTCTTCATTTCCTGCCTGGGCTTGTTCGGCCTGGCTTCCTATATCCAGGAGCAAAGAACCAAGGAAATCGGCATCCGCAAAACGCTCGGGGCTTCGATACCTAACATCGTCCTGCTTTTATCCCAGGACTTCACCAAAGCCGTCCTGATCGCCAACCTGATTGCCTGGCCTCTGGCCTACATGGCCATGAGCCGCTGGCTGCAGGAATTTGCCATGCGGACAAGCATCGGCGCCGGCGTTTTCCTGATTTCGGGCCTGCTGGCCCTGGCAATCGCCCTGCTGACCATCGGCTGTCAAGCCATCCGCGCCGCCCGCGCCAACCCGGTGGACAGCCTGAGGTACGAATAATCAGAGGTGAACCATGTTCAAGAACTATTTGAAGGTCGCCTGGCGCAACATCATCCGCCACAAGGGCTATTCGTTCATCAATATCTTCGGCCTGGCCGTGGGCATGGCCTGCTGCCTGCTGATCTATATGTTTGTCCGCCAGGAACTCAGTTACGACCGCTTCCATGACCGGGCCGGCCGCATCTTCAGGGTGGCCATGGAAGTCGCAACTCCCGAAAACACTTCGCGCCAGGCCACTACGCAGTTTCCTATGGTTCACGCCCTGAGAAAGGACTACCCGGAGATCAAGCGGGCGACGCGGATCTTTATTCCCAGTTCAGGGCTGATCGAAGCCGGTGACAAGAGTTTCACCAGGGAAAGGATCGCTTTTAGCGATGCCGATTTTTTCCGAATTTTCACGTTTTCCGTGACCCGCGGCCAAACAAAAGATCTATTGGCCGATCCCCGTTCGCTGGTCTTGAGCGAAACGGCCGCACGCAAATACTTTGGCGATATCAACGCTATCGGCAAAACCATCCGCTTCGAGAAGCGCTTTGTCTTTCAGGTGGCTGCCGTGATCAGGGACGTGCCGCTGCTCTCCCACTTTCATTTCGATATCGCCGCCCCTTTTAGCGCACTGGATAAAGACTATTTCGGATTTGAGCCGGATCGGCAATGGGGCGGGACGCTGAACAACTTCACTTATTGCCTGTTGACCGACCGCGCCCAGGCCGCGGATCTCGAGCACAAATTAAAAAATATCGTAGCCCGCAACGCCCAGCGAAAATATGAAGTGCAATGGACACCTTTTCTGCAACCGCTGGTGAGTCTCCACCTGCAATCCCGCCTGGATGACGAAATCGAATCTTCCGGTCATCCCATCATCTTGATCATTCTGTCCATCATCGGAGTTTTCATCTTACTGATCGCCGCCATCAACTTCATCAACCTCAGCACAGCCCGTTCCGTCCGCCGTGGCCGGGAGGTCGGCCTGCGCAAGGTAATTGGTGCACTCCAGGGCCAGCTCATGAAACAGTTTTTGAGTGAAACCCTCTTTATGACAGCGGCCTCCATGGTTCTTGCCGCCGGAATAGTCATCTTGGCCTTGCCCGGTTTCTCGCTTCTGGTCGGTCGTGCGGTCGGCATGACGGCCGGGGGGGTGCCCTCACTTCTGTGTTTCATGACGGGCCTCATCCTGCTGGTGAGCATCATGGCCGGATTCTATCCGGCCTATTCGCTTTCCAGACGATCGCCGATCGGAGCATGCAAGACGGTGCAGGCAGACACCGGCTGGCATTCCAGTCCCTTGCGGATGAGAAGGGCGCTGGTCATCTTTCAATTTTTCGTTTTCATAACCCTGATGGGCAGCACCATCATGGTCTAGAAGCAGCTTAGTTTTTTCGGCAGTGCCGATCTCGG
>JADFDP010000025.1 GCA_018262835.1 Candidatus Aminicenantota bacterium | reverse complement strand
AGGGTCCAAAGTCGATTACCGCCAGCACCGGGCCGTTCTGCACTTTTCTGCCACACCATGAATTCCAAAGAATACTGAATCCGGGATACAACGAAAGCGATAGCGATGCCGCCCCCCAATATTTCATCGATTATAAGGAAAAAAGCAAGGGCGGATATGGAATTGCCACCTTTTGGAATGCTCCGGCACTTTATGACTGTTCGTTCCTCGATGTCGGGTTCAGTTGGGGGGTTGCCTACAATGTTCAAAAAACACTAAGCACCGCAATCAATGGGCTCATCGGAGTCTATGTCAAAGATCCAAGATCAAGCGTATTTTTTCATTTCGGGGCCGCTTTTGGCTTGGTTGAGGAGCTTGCCGGTAATTACGAGATTAAAAAAACGGGCATCGAAGAAAACGCAATGATCCCGACCATAGTTAAAGTAAAAGCGGCGTTGTTCATATCCATCAGTTTTAAGTTATAGAAGGAGAACCGAATGCTTATCCAGCCAATTTTTAAAAAAGGATTCCTGAAGGGCCCTTATTTCACCCGCCCTGAAGTTTCTGAGGGAAAATTCGAATCAACGAATCTTATTTCTGAAAACGGTTATATCGCAGAAAGAGATTACATTGAATACAAACTCAAGGAGGCTTTTAATCTTCCTCCGGATCATCCTATTTATATCGGAGATGAAAAGTACTTTGTTCCCGCTGAAGAAAGAATAAGAGAGATCACTTCCACTTCCCTGCAGCATCATCAACAGTATTATGCCGAGAGATTCGATTGTGATGATTTCGCCTATGTTTTGAAGGGCGAGTTTTGCCTTCATACCTTCAAGGATGCCGAATCGGAATTCGGCCTATGCGCGGGAATACTGTGGGGGGAGTTTTCATGGGTAACGGGACAACATGCAATCAATTGGGCGTTGATCGCTCCGAAAGGAGATGGCGCGGATTTTGAAATTGTGCTGATTGAACCCCAGGGAGATGTTTTCTATAATTCAACGGAATATAAAGCCGGTACCATGAGTTTGATTCTTGTATAAAAACCATTGAGTGAATTGATCGGATTCTGTATTCTCCTTATTTACGAACTGAAATAGGGACGGGCCTTAAAAATGTCCGAGCGATCCAATTCAGTTTTTCCTAATCCGCCCCCAGTCTGCCAATGATTTCTTTTTTGCGCTATGGCCTCCGGCCCCAAATGTTTAAAAAATATTCTTGTTTTTTTCATTTTTGTTATAATAGGCGCCAGGAGAAAAACATGAGCGTAACCGTGAAGCCGGCGCAGACAAAAAGCGAGATCAAGGAATTCGTCAAAGTCCCGTTCGCTATTTTCAAGGATAATCCATACTGGATTCCGCCCATGATCATGGATGACATGGGCACGTTCACTGCAACCAAAAATCCGGCATTCGCGCAGGCCGAAGCCCGTTTTTTCATCGCCTGTCAAAACGGCCGGCCGGTGGGCCGGCTGGCGGCCATCATCAGCCATGTCGCCAACAACAAATACAACACAAAAAATGTCCGCTTCGGCTGGTTCGATACCATCGATGACGAGGAAGTGTCCAGGGCCCTGTTTGCCGCCCTCGAAGCATGGGCGAAAGACAAGGGCATGGAGACGATCACCGGCCCGCAAGGGTTCACGGACCTGGACCCGCAGGGCATGCTGATCCAGGGTTTCGACAAGCTCGGCACCATAGCCGGGATCTACAACCATCCCTACTACCCCGAACATATTGAAAAACTGGGTTTTCAGAAAGATATCGATTACGTCGAGTTTTTATCGACCGTGCCTCACGATACGGGCGTCCCGGAAAAACTGGTGCGGCTCGCCGACCGGGTCCGTGAACGCGGGAAATTCCGGCTCCTGCCATTCAACAGCAGAAAGGATATCGTCAGGCACGGGGAAGAGATATTCCATTTGCTCGATGAATCGTTTGAGGAAATATACGGCTCCGTCCCGATGACCCATGAGCAGATCCGCTATTACGTCAAAAAATACCTGCCGTATACCGACCCGGAACTGATCAAGGCCGTCCTGAACGAATCCGACGAAATGATCGGCTTTTTGGTCACCATGCCCAGCCTGTCCAAGGCGATGCAAAAAGCGCGCGGCAGGATTTTCCCGCTGGGCTGGTATCATATTTTAAAGGCGCTGAAAACGTATGAGATCATCGACTTTTGCCTCGCCGGCGTTCGCAAGAATTACCGCGGCCAGGGCGTCGATCTGCTGATGGCCGTTGAGATCGTCAAGGCATCATTGAAAAAAGGCTTCCAATACGCGGAATCAAACCAGGAGCTCGAGAACAATCCCAAGGTCCAGGCGCAATGGAAATTTTTCAACCCGGTCAACCACAAACGCCGCCGCATCTTTAAAAAAACGATCGGCAAGTAAGGCGGCGCCAGGGCTTCACGCTCCCGCAGCAAAAGATCACTGAAGAAAAAGGAAATTTTTCTTTCCGCTCACGACGCTAAAGTTGGCACTGGCGATTGGGGACGACGCCGGTAAATTTGCCTTGAGTCCCAGGCGTCTCCGGAAGCCGGGGATTCACCTCTCCCTTCTGGCCAAGACCCGCAAGGTTTTTTAAAAATCAAGGCCGAATCACTGTTGACCGATCGCCCATTGTTTGCTATGCTATCAACCAACCCGGAGTTGGAAAGAAGGTTTTTTATTATGGAACGTGAACCCATTTTTTCCACCGCGCCCGTGGGCATTTTCCCTGTCCCGCCAATATTTCCCGGAAACATGCGGTTGGCGATCGTCACCCGGATTCCGAGCCCTGCGGCCGGGCTTGCGGCTTTTGAGAAGGAGTAAAAACCCATGATCATGGATCTGTTATCAAAAGCACTGACGATCATCCTTGTCGGGATGGGCGTGGTATTTGCTTTTATCATGCTCATGATCACGGCCATCCATCTCAATGCCTGGATACTCAAAACGCTCGGCAAGGACCAGGAGCAACCGAAATGAAGAAGAACAAACCGCTGATCATGCTGATAACCCTGGTCGGGCTGATCTTGATCGGCTGCCTGGGATATTTTTCAGCCCGGGCGAATCCGCTGGCTTCCGCAAAAGACCAGGAAAAACCTGCGGGCCGTGAGAAGCAAATTACCGATGAAAGCGATCCCCGCCAGGCATCGCCCCGGTCCGTCGTGCAAACGGCCCCTGAAGCCGGTTCCATGCCTGCGGGAGCACGGCCGATCGGCAGAGCCCAAAAGGCCCGGGAGGAACGCGACAAGGCAAATCTCAGGGATTTCTCCTTTGCGAAGTTCCTGAAAAGCATTCTCAAGACCACCGGCGTCTATGCCTTTCTCAACGACAAGCAAACGGCCCTGTCCGCATCCGGAAAACCGGTTACCATCCATGGCTGGCAAAGCCTGATCATGGTAATGGTGGGGCTTGTATTGCTCTGGCTTGGAGTAGCCAAGAACTTTGAACCGCTCCTGCTGATACCGATCGGTTTCGGCACCCTGCTGGTCAACGTCCCCATCGCCAACATGGGCGGAATATCCAATGGCGTCCCCGGCTTTCTCAAGATCGTCTATGAAGCCGGCGTCGGCAATGAATTGTTCCCCTTGATCATTTTCATGGGCATCGGCGCCCTGACGGATTTCGGGCCCCTGATCGCCAATCCCAAGCTCTCCCTCCTTGGCGCCGCCGCGCAAATCGGCGTTTTCGGCACGGTTATCGGCGCGGTCCTGATGAACTTGATCCCCGGTTTTTCCTATACCCTGCGGGAAGCCTGCGCCATATCCATCATCGGCGGAGCGGACGGGCCCACCTCGATATACATCGCTGCGAATCTTGCCCCCCATTTGCTCGGCCCCATCGCCGTCGCGGCCTATTCCTACATGGCCCTGGTGCCGCTGATCCAGCCTCCGATCATGAGGGCGCTGACGACTCCCAGCGAGCGCAGGATCAGGATGAAGCAATCCCGGCCGGTCGGGAAAACCGAGAAAATCCTCTTCCCGATCATCATCGTCATGCTCTGCATTTTGCTCATACCGGCGGCCGCGCCCCTGATCGGAACGCTGGCTTTCGGCAACTTCATACGTGAAATCGGCATTGTCGACAGGCTGGTGCGCACGCTGCAGAATGAGCTGCTGAACATTGCCTCGATCCTGCTTTCCCTGGGCGTCGGCGCCCAGATGACGCCGGAGAAGTTCATGCAGCCGTCAACTCTCGGGATAATCGTCCTGGGGCTTGTGGCCTTTTCCCTGGGAAGCGCCGGCGGCATCCTGCTGGCCAAGCTGATGAATAAATTTTCCAGGGAGCCGATCAATCCGCTTATCGGTTCGGCGGGAGTATCGGCCGTGCCCATGGCGGCAAGGGTATCGCACAAGATGGGGCAGGAAGCGGATCCGGGCAATTACCTCATCATGCGCGCCATGGCTCCGAATGTTTCCGGAGTGATCGGAACCGCCATCGCCGCAGGCGTTATGATCGCGCTTTTCAAATAAAAAAATCGCGGGGCTCAGGGGACGACCGACTCTATGACTTCATAAAGCTGACTCGCCCGCCGTTTCCCGGAAACCGACCGGTTCGTTCCCCTATCTTTTAGCCATGATCTCGGCTTCGACCATTTTCATGTCGACCTCCCTTTGGTAAAGGGGGGATCTGTCCTTTTTGTAGACTTCCAGGTTTTCCTCGAAGGTGGAGCGTCGATCGCTCTCGTATAGTATGCCCAGGGGAAACGGCTCTTCTTCCAGGGATTTTTTGAAGGCACCGGCCCGGTCGGACGGATCATGATCGTCGGGCAAATAGGCGGTGTTGTCCTTGAACCATTTGAAGGTATTGACCTTGTTGAATGAAAGGCAGGGCTGGAATATATCCACCAGGGCGAACCCCTTGTGCGCCATGGCCTTCTTCATCACTTCCTTTGTCTGTCCCACATCGCCGCAAAAAACCCTGGCCACGAAAGGCACGTCCAGGGAAATGGCCAGGGCCATGGGGTTCAGCGGTTTTTCGAACACGCCGAAAACTTGGACCGGGGTTTCCATGCCCGGCCTTGACGTGGGCGCGGCCTGGCCCTTGGTAAGCCCGTAAACCATGTTGTCATGCACGAACAGGGTGATATCGGGGTTGCGCCTGCTGGCGTGCAGAAAATGGTTTCCGCCTTCACCGTACATGTCGCCGTCACCGCCGACGGCAATGACCGTCAGTTCCGGATTGCACGCCTTGATCGCGGTCGCCGCGGGCAGCCCGCGTCCGTGCAGCCCGTTGAAAAAGCTGGTGCGGATGTAGTGCGGCATTTTCGCCGCCTGCCCGATCCCCGAGACCAGGACCACTTTCTCCCGGCCGAGATGCAATTCCTCGAGCGCCGCCAGCAATGCCTGGCGAATGGCATGGTTGCCGCAGCCGGGGCACCAGGCAATATCGATCTTGTCTTTAAAATCAAAAATGTTTTCCATGACGTCCTCCGGCTCAAATGAACTTTCGAATCTCTCTTTGGACTTCTTCCACCGCGAAGGGCAGCCCGTTGTACTTTAAAACCTGGCGTTCAATGGCAACCCCGGTCGCCTGCCGGATCAGCCGCGCGAGCTGCGCCGACGAATTGTTTTCCACGATGATGCGGTTGGCTGCCTTCCTTAAATATGCGCCGGCCTGATCCGGGAACGGAAAAAGCCATGAAAAATGCAGGACGGCGATGTCTTTTTCCCCCAGGGCGGCAACCGCTTCGCATACGGTATTGAAGGTGGACCCCCAGCAGACGACCAGCGTCCGGAAATTGCCGTCACCGACCAATCTGGGCGGGATGATCGCCGGCCCGATCGCCGCGAATTTTTTAAGGCGCTTGTCCACCATTCTGACCCGCAGATCGAGATCCTCGGTGATACGCCCGTCTTCATCGTGCTCGTCGCTGTCAACGCAGACATTCCCGGAGCCGTAACCCGGTATGCCGCGGGGAGATATGCCGTTATCTGTAAGAGAAAATCTTTTATAATCTTTCTCCGTTTTGACGATATGTTTTTCGACTTTGAAATCCCCCGCATTGAAGGCCGGGGTGTTGGTTCTGCTGTCGACAAAGAACTGGTCGGTCAAAATGAAAACCGGGACCTGGTATTTGGCGGACAGGTTGAAGGCCATTTGGGTCAACGCGAATCCTTCCGCCAGGGTTCCCGGCGCCAGGATGATGCGGGGGAAGTCGCCGTGACCGGCATGCAAGACCATGTCCAGGTCGCCCTGCTCGGTCCGGGTGGGAAGCCCCGTCGCCGGCCCCGGCCGCTGCGCCAGGTGGAGCACCAATGGCGATTCGATCATGCCGCAAAGGCTTATGCCTTCGCACATCAGGGCGAAGCCGCCGCCGGAAGTCGTGACCAGCGCCCTGGCGCCGGCGTACCAGGCGCCAAGCGCCATATTGACCACCCCGATTTCGTCCTCGACCTGCTCGACGACAATGGCGAATTTTTTGGCATAAGAGGCCATTTTTTCGAGAACGCCGGTCGAAGGCGACATCGGGTAACCGCAAACGTAATCGCAGCCTCCGGCCAGGGCTCCCAGCGAGATCGCGTCGGAGCCCGAGAGCAGCAGGTCCGTTTTCACGGCGGCGTTTTTTCCCATGGAAATATGGATCCCGGAAAGCCCTTTTCCGGCCGCGTAGCCCTTCTTTATGGCCGCCAGGTTCCTGCTCCTGATTTCTTCGCTTTTCCTGGAGAAATATTCAAGGATGAAGTTTGCGCATTCCTGTTCGGCGATTTTCAGGAGCCCGCAAATGAACCCCGCGGCGACCGTGTTGGCATAAACAGCGCCGCCCAATTCCGTCGCCATCCTGGTGAACTGGATGTCGATCATGCCCGGGTACCCGATTTTATCCTCTTCTCCGATCACGATCGTTTCCGGGGTGATCCTTTTCTTCAGGTGGGCAATCGATTCCTTGTGCAGCGGGATCAATATGTCGATGCGGTCAAGAAACCCGGCCGCCCTTTTGGCAGAGACCCGGATCTCGGTCGAATTGGCGCCGCCCCTCACCCGCGACATGAACTCGGAAGCCGAGAAAAAATTATAGCCGCTCACTTTTAACAATTGAGCCAGAATGCTTTCGATCGACTGCAGGCCCTGCCCGGCTTCCCCGGCCAGGACGATGGCCAGGTCATCGGTTATGGTTTTGATCATTCGCTCCTCACTATCCTGTGGGTTTGTTAAAATCCAATGCCGGAGTTTTCAGCAATTGCCGGGAGATTCTTGTGATCCGGCCAGGCTAGTTGTTCCCGTCTGTCCCGTCATTGCACGGCTCGTCAGCGGCATCGGTCCGCGCCGTTTCGGCGTCAAAGGGCTTGGCGCATCCCTCCAGCTTGAGCTTCATGGGCAAGCCGCAGCACACGGGTACTTTTTCTCCCTGAGGAACCGTTTTTTCTTTTCGGCATTTTTCACAGCGGTATGCTTTTTTCTTCATCGTTCCCCCTCCTCAACCTGCACCTTACCTTACACCACCGGGCCCATAAGAGCAAGCCGCGCTCCACAAATAGTTGATAATCCAATTTCGTGGAGAATCCCAGGGAACGGTCAGGTAACGTCTAACGCCTGCCGTGTTTATTTCGAAACCTCGATTTCCAGCCCCGCGGGCGCTGAAGCGACCATGATGGCGCCGCGGCGGGCGGTGGCCAGCCAGCGGATGCCGCGCTGCTTGAGGCGCCCGATGACCTCGGGATGCGGGAAGCCGTAGGCGCTGTAGGCCGGGGCGGAGATCACCGCCAGCTGGGGGCCGACCCGGTCCAGGAAGCGGGCGCTGGAGGATGAGCGCGAGCCGTGGTGGGGAAGCTTCAAGACGGAAGAAGCAAGCCCTGGCCCGAACTCATCGGCAAGCTCGGACTCGATCTCTTTTTCGATGTCGCCGCCGAGCAGGAAGGAAGCGCGGCCGTCCGAGACGCGCAAAACCATGGAATGGTTGTTGTCAGATTGCGCAGCATCGATGAATTTTTGGGGCGCCAGGCAGTGTATCGCGCCATGGCCGATGTTTTTGACGAACCCGCGCTGGATTTTCCTCAGCAATGTTTTTTTCGGTTTGCCGGCCAGAAGCTGGCGATAAAAACGATCCTCGCTGGCCGCGGAGGAGAGCCACAGTTCCTCGGGCGCCAGGATGGCGATGATCTCGGCCAGGCCCCGGGCGTGGTCGGGATGGTAGTGGGTCGCCGCCGCCCAGCGCACGCGGATCTTCTTTTGCAGGAGGAAGGGCAGCACCAGGCGGCGTCCAACCTGGAAGTCGGAATAGCTGGAACCGCCGCCGTCGATGAGCAGGGCGTCGCCGCCGGCAAAGACCACGACTTGCGAGTCGCCGTGGCCGACATCGAGGAAATACACTTCCATCCGGCCGGGCCGATGCGGGGGCGGGGGAAAAGAGACATAAAACAGAGCGGCCGCCAGCAGCAAGGCCGCGGCGAGCCGATGGCGGATTTTCAGTTGCTCCAGGGAAACGGCGAAAAACAGCAGGCCGATCACGGCCAGCAAAAGCAGCGGCGGCGGCGGCCGGAAAATGCTCAGGCCGAAATTTTCATAAAACCAGCCGCTGATGCAAAAAAATCCCTCCAGGAGGATCCCGGCCGGCAGCAGCGCCAGCGCGGCGGCGCTGAAAGGCAAAAAAACAAGGAACAGCAGCAAGGCCCCGCAAATGGTGACGGCCGCGGCCAGGGGGACCAGGAGCAGTCCGCTGACAAAGCCGGAAAAAGCATAGCGCTGAAAGAAAAAAAGCGAGAGCGGCATAGCCAGCAGCGCCGCGGAAAAATTGGCCGCCAGCAGCTCGGCCGCCCAGCGGGGAAGCGCGCGCAGCAGGGGCAGGAAGATGCGCCGGCCGAGGAGGATGGCCGCGGTGAGGGCGAAGGTCAGGACAAAGCCCGGGTCCAGGAACTGGGCCGGATTCGAGGCCAGCAGGAGCAGTCCGCAGAAAGAAATGAGGTTGGACGGCTGTACGTCCATGAACCACACCCGGGCGGCAAAGAGCAGCAGGGCCATCAGCACCGCCCGCACGGCCGAGATGTCGAACCCCGACACCGTCAGGAACAGCAGCAACAGGATGGTGGTGACCGCGTACCTGGTTTTCAGGGAAAAGCGCAGTCCGCGGCAGACCAGGAGGGAAATGAAGGCCAACATGGCGATGTTGCCACCGGAAATGGCCAGCAAATGGAACACGCCGCTGCCGATCAGTGTTTCCTGCTCGTCGTTCTCCAGCCGGCCGCGGTCGCCGAGCAGGGTGGCTTCCAGGAAAACTCCCGGCGGACGCAGCACGCCGTCCACCCGGTAGCGCGCCTCGATCCGGCCGCGGATGCGCTCGCGCCAGGCCCCGATCCCCCGCCAGAACCAATTCGCCCGGGCCGTCAAGCGCAACAGCTGCCGCGACTTGCTGAAAGCAGACAAATGAATCTCTTTATACAAAAGGTAATTCTCGAAAGGATTGGGGAAAAAGTTCCGGTTCGGCGGCCGGGGATCGATCCTGGCCGCCGCCTCGACCCGGTCGCCGCGGTTGAAGGCCCGGCAGTCGCCCTGGCAGACCAGGCGAACATTCAGCGCCCGCCTGATCTTCCGATTTTGCCAGGCAAAAGATTCCGCCCGCAGCAGCAATACGGAAGAATCGCCGCCGATCTCCGGGAAGGCCCGCAGCGTGCCGCGGATGGCGAGATATTGATCCGCGGGAAAGCGCATGCCGCGATCGTTTTCAAAAGCGCTTTTTTCCCGCAGAAAAGAGCCGCTGAGCAGCAGGACCAGGGCCAGGGCCGCGCAGGCGTAGGCCGGCCAATATTTTTTAAAATAAAAAAAAGCCAGGAAAAGGGCGAAAGCCATCAGCGCCAGCGGCGTGAAAACGAAAGGGTTGGGCCCGAGGCCTTGGGCCAGGCAAAGGGCGGCCAGGGCCAGGAGGAAGATCGGAGTGAAAATATCGCGCATTTTTCATGCTACAGAAGGCCGGCGGAAAATTCAACCCCCGGAGCCGGCAATAATTACGGCGGAAGTTGAATTTTCGTCAAGTTTAGGTTATGATGGAGCCTTGATTTGTTACGGATCAGCCAGAGGAAAAAATGAAACGAAGAGATTTTATACAAAGCAGCGGAGCATTGCTGGCCGCGGCGCCGTTCATGAATTTCGCGGCGGGCGGCCCTTCGGCCAAGAAAATGCTGGTCCTGGGCTTCGACGGCATGGACCCCGGCATCGTCAACCGCCTGATGGGCCAGGGCCAGCTGCCCAACATGCAGCGCCTGGGCGAAAAAGGCACCTTCACCATGATGCGCTCCACCATCCCGCCCCAGAGCCCGGTGGCCTGGGGCAGCTTCATTTCCGGCGCCGATCCCGGGGTTTTCGGCATATTCGACTTCCTGCACCGCGATCCCGAAAATTACACCCCTATTTTCTCCCAGAGCGAGACCCTGCCGTCGCGCCTGATGGTCAACCTGGGCAAGTACCGCATCCCGCTCAAGCCCGGAAAAGTGGTCTTGAACCGCGAGGGCCGCGCCTTCTGGGACTACATGGAGGACCGCGGCATCCCGGCCACCCTGGTCAAGCTGCCGACCAATTATCCGCCCTCGGCCAGCGGCCAGCGCACCCTGTCCGGCATGGGCACCCCGGACATCCTGGGCACCTACGGCATCTATTCGCTGTATACCTCGGATGAGAACGAATCGCAGAGCAATCTTTCGCCCAACAACGTTTATTACGCCTATATCGACGAGAACCATGTCATGGAAGGACAGATCGAGGGCCCGAAGAACGACCTGATCAAGGAAGGCGAAAACGTGGTGGTGCCTTTCAAGGTCTATGTCGACGACCGGCACAAAACCGCGCGCATCGACATCCAGGGCAAAGAAATTCTGATCGCCGAAAAAGAATACTCGGACTGGGTGGAGATCGAATTCTCCCTGATCAGCCACCTGGCCAGCATCACCGGCATGGTCAAGTTCTACCTCATGGAAATGGGCGAACGGTTCCGGCTCTACATCTCCCCCACCCACGTCAGCCCGCGCAACCCCGCCGTGCCCATCAGCACGCCGTCGGGCTACAGCCGCGAGTTGGCGGACCATGTCGGCCTCTATCACACCATCAGCCTGCCGGCGGATACCAAGGCGCTGAGCCAGGGCACCTTTTCCATGGAAAATTACATCACCCAGTCGTTGTCGGTCTTCGGCGAGAGCTGCCGCCTTTTCGATTACGAGCTGCAGCGCTTCAGCGGCCAGAAAGAGGGGCTGCTTTTCTTCTATTTCTCCTCCCTGGACCAGGGGCAGCACATGTTCTGGGCGCTGAACGACAAGGAGCACCCCTATTATCATCCCGAGGAAAGCCGCAAATTCGCCTACATCACCGACGAGATGTACCGCAAGTTCGACCGCGTCCTGGGCAAGACCCTGAAGAGCATCGACCCGGGCATTCCCGTCCTGGTCATGTCCGACCACGGCTTCGGCCCCTTCCGCCGGGCGGTCAACGTCAATACCTGGCTGGTCAAGGAAGGGTATTTGAAAATGACCACCCCGGACATAAGCGAAGAGGTCTCCATCCTGGAATATGCCGACTGGCCGGCATCCAAGGCCTACGCCCTGGGACTGAACGGCCTGTACCTGAACCTCCAGGGCCGGGAACAAGAAGGCAGCGTCAGCGCCGGCGACCGGCGCCGCCTACTGGAAAAGATCAAGGCGGGGCTGGAAGCCATCGTCGACCCCAAGAACGGCCAGAAGGTCATCTCCTGCGCCTACATCTCCGAGGACAATTTTTCAAAGAACTTCATCGGCCGCGCCCCGGACATCATCCTGGGCTTCGACCGCGGCTACCGCATCAGCGACGAATCGGCCCTGGGTTCGCTCAGCCGCGAGATGGTCAGCGACAACATGGGCTGGTGGTCCGGCGACCATTGCGTGGACCCCAGGAAGGTCCCGGCCACGTTCATCGCCAACTTCAAGATCCAGAGCCCGGTGCCCGACATGCAGGATGTGGCACCTACCATTTTAAAATATTTCGGCATCGCCACGCCGGCGCAGATGACCGGCAAGGCGCTGATTTAGGAGGAAAACATGTCGAGCAAAGTCAAACTGAGCAAGGAAGCGGACCAGAAGGCCACGGAGATCATCGCCTTTCACGGCTACTCTTCCCTGGAAGAGCTGGTGGAGGACCTGATCAGCAAGGAATACGAGAAAATCAAGAGCGGCGACAACAAGGAAGAACTGGCCAACAAGCTCAGCGGCCTGGGCTACATTTCCTAGATGGCGCAGAAGATCAACCATTTCCTGACCCGGGGCTGCGACCTGCTGCTGGCGCCTTTCGCCGGGATCTCCCCCTTCTGGGGAATCCTTTTCCTGAGCGTCGTGACCTCGCTTTTCGTGCTGGCCGTCTACCGGGCGGTTTCCAGCCCCAAGAAAGTCAAGGACACCAAGAACCAGATCAAGGCCAACATCCTGGCCATCCGCCTGTACCGCGACTTCTGGAAAACCATCGTCGCCTCGTTTTTCAAGAGCATGTATTATACGGGCAAATATTTCGTGCTCAACCTGGCCCCGCTGCTGCTGGTGCTGCCGCTGATGTTCCTGCTTTTCGTGCAGATGGACATCCGTTACGGCATGCGCCCGTTCCGGGCCGATGAGAGCATCACGGTCAAGGCCGGATTCAACGGGGACATCGGCTCCACCACCGCCGAAATCCAGCCCAATTCCCATTTCCGGTCCGCCATGAACCCGGTGTTCATCCCGGCCCTTCGCGAAGTGGACTGGAAGCTGAAGGCCGGGGCGAGCGGCACCACCGCCATCGCCATTACCGTCGACGGAACCACGGTCAGCAAGAACCTGGTCATCGGCGAAAACCTGCCGGCCCTGTCCAACAAAAAAATGGCCGCTTCTTCCCTGGAGCATTTCATCTATCCCGCGGAAAAGCTTCTGGCGCCGCCGACCTCTCTGAAATACATCTATATCCAATATCCGGCCCGCAGCATTCCCTTCCTGGGTTTCAGGACCCACTGGCTGGTCATTTATATCGTCCTGACCATGGTCATCGCCCTGGCGCTGAAGAATAGGTTCGGGGTGGAGTTTTAGACTTTTACCCCAAGGGGTTTTTCATCTTACAGATCACGCATCGCCCCTTGGGTACGCGACCCCTTGCGGGGTTCGCAGTTCCCCTTCCTCGTGAGTTTTTAAACTTATAGTGCTTGCCTCTTAGTAGGGATACGCGCTCCCTTCGGGAGGCGCGACAACCATTCCCGTTTCCCTCCCGTATTAAGCAACAAACAATCGAGGAGTTGACCATGAAAAAGTTCTGCTTTATCTTTTTGCTGGCATGGATCGCGGCGGCCGGGCTCCTGGCCCAAGAAAGCTATTTTCTGAAAACGCCGTCCATCACCCCGAACGGCAAGCAGATCGTATTCAGCTGCGACGACGACCTCTGGGCCGTCGCCGCCGAGGGCGGCGTGGCCATGCGCCTCACCGGCCTGCCCGGGGCGGAAACCCATCCGCGCGTTTCGCCCGACGGCCGCTGGCTGGCCTTCGCCAACAACCAGAACGGCAACAGCGACGTCTACGTCATGCCGCTGGCTGGCGGGGAAATCCGCCAGCTTACCTTCAATGACGCGGCCGAGCAACCCAGCTCCTGGTCCTGGGATGGGCAGTGGCTGTACTTCACCTCCTACGGCTTCAATGACTTCACCGCCTTCAAGGTCCGGCGCGCAGGCGGCACGCCGCAGCGGCTGGCGGAGAACTACTTCAACACCCCGCATGACGTGGTCGAACATCCGGCCAGCCGGGACCTGTATTTCACCGATTCTTGGGAAAGCAGCCGCTTCGCTTGGCGCAAAGGCTACCGCGGCGAGTACAACCCGGACATCAAGTCCTTCAACCCGCAAACCGGCGCTTTCAAGGTGCATACTACTTTCCGGGGCAAGGATTTCCAGCCGGTGATCGACAAGGACGGGAACCTGTACTTCATTTCCGACGAAGGCAACAACGAGTTCAATCTGTATCAACTCCTTGGCAACGAGAGGCGGCAGCTGACCTCCTTCCCCACCTCGATCCTGAACATCCAGGTGGCGGCCTCGGGCGGCAAGGTGGTTTTCGAGAAGGACTACCAAATATGGCTCTACGACACAGCCCAGGGCGCGGCGGCTGCGGTGCCGATCCGGCTGGCCAAATACGACCGCCTGCAAAAGGAACAGGATTTTACGACCGACGGCAAGATCAGCGCCTTCGACGTGTCCGCCGACGGGCAGAAGATCGCCCTGGTGTCCAGGGGCATGCTGTTCGTCGCGGATATCAAGGGCAAGTTCGTGCGTCAATTGCCCACGGCGGCGGCCGGCAGGGTGGAGGAGGTCAAATGGCTGGCCGACAGCCGCACCCTGCTCTACAACCGCACCGCGTCCGGCTGGCTGAACCTTTTCACGATCCGAGCCGACGGGCTTGGCGGCGAAAAGCAGATCACCGGCGAAGCGGCCAACCAGCGCCAGATCGGCCTGAACCATCGCCGCGACCGGGCCGTGTACCTGAGCGGCCGCAACGATCTGCGGCTGCTGGACCTGGCCGCCATGAAAAGCGAAACGCTGGCAAAAGAAGAGCTCTGGGGGTTTTACAATGATCCGCCGCGATTCTCCCCCGACGACCGCTACCTGGCTTTCTGCGCCTACCGCAATTTCGAGAAGGACATCCTGCTCTACGATCTCACCGGCAAAAAAGTCCTGAACCTCACCGACAGCGGCGTCAGCGAAGCCGAGCCCTGCTGGTCGCCCGACGGAAAATTCCTCTATTTTTCCTGCGACCGCTTCGCACCCAATTACCCCCGCGGCACGAAAAACTCCCGCATCTACCGCCTGCCCCTGCAGGCGCTCGACCAGGATTTCAAGTCCACGGAATGGGCCAGGCTGTTCAGCGAACCGGCCAAGGCCGCGGACGGCGAGAAAACGAAAAAAGACGCATCCGCGGCCAAGGAACAGCCGCCGCCGGTGACCATCGACTTCAGCGACATGGCCGAGCGCTGGGAGCCGGTATCGCCCGACCGCGGCCAGCAGGCCTCGCCCTTGGTCATCGCCAAGGACGGAGGCCTCATCGCCCTGTACATTTCCGACCACGACGGCAATCCGGCCGGGCTATGGAAAACGGTCGACAAGCCCTTCGAGGAAACCGTCACGGTCAAGATCGCCGGCGCCGAGACCGACGGCCTGGCCCTGGCCGCTGCCAAGGACGCCCATTACGTGCTGGTCAAGGGCGTCATCCAGACGCTCGACCTGAACGACAACAAGGTCACCCCGATCAAGATCCGGCTGACCTTCAGGAAGAACCTGCGGGCGGAATTCGACCAGATGTTCTACGAAACCTGGGCCAGCCTGCAGGAAAACTATTACGACGAAAATTTCCACGGCCGCGATTGGGACAAGGTCAAGAAGCATTACGAAGGATTCCTGCCCTTCGTCCAATCACGCGCCGACCTGAGGACGCTCCTCTCCGACATGCTGGGCGAGCTCAACTCCTCCCATCTGGCCTTTCGCTCCCAGGGCGACGAGGAAAAGACCTTTTTCAAGATGCAGACCATGCAGACGGGAATCGTCTTCGCCAACGACGATCCCTATACGGTGCACCGCGTCGTGCGCCATTCTCCCGCCGACAAGAAGAACATCGGCCTGCGGCCCGGCGACGTTCTGGTCGAGGTGAACGGCGACGCCGTCGACCCGGCAATGAACCGCGACGCCTATTTCACGGCCGCCTCGCCGGACCCGGAAATGACGCTCGTTTTCCGCCGCGGCGACCAAAAGCTGGAGGTCAAGCTCCACCCCGAAATGACCGCCCAATTCAAGGACCGGCTCTATGACGAATGGATCGCCGCCAACCAGAAGCGGGTCGATGAAACGGGCGGCGGCCGCATCGCCTACGTGTACATGAAGGACATGGGCGACGAGGAACTGCAGCGCTTCCTGAAAGAAATGACCAGCGAGTGGTACCGGCGGGACGCCCTGATCCTCGACTTGCGCTTCAACACCGGCGGCAATGTCCATGACGATGTCCTCGACTTCCTGAGCCGCAAGTCCTACCTGCAGTGGAAGTACCGCGGCGGCCGCTTCGCTCCCCAGCCCAATTTCGCCACGGCCGAAAAGCCCATGGTGCTGCTGGTCAACGAGCAGTCGCTCAGCGACGCTGAGATGACGGCGGCGGGATTCAAGGCGCTGCGCCTGGGCAAGATCATCGGCACGGAAACCTACCGCTGGCTGATCTTCACTTCGAACAAGGAATTGGTCGACGGCTCCGTCTACCGCCTGCCCAGCTGGGGTTGCTACACCCTGGAGGGCGAGGACATCGAGCTGAACGGGGTCAAGCCCGATATCACCGTGCAGACGACCTTCCAGGACCGCCTGCAGGGAAAGGACCCGCAGCTGGAACGCGCCGTCGCCGAGGTCCTCCGCCAACTGGCGGAAAAGCAAAATTAGGCGCTGGCTTGCCCGCCGCTGCTTTTTCGCGTATGATTCCCTGGAAGCGGCTTGAAGGAGAAACCATGAAGAAAACATTCCCCATCGCCCTGATCGGACTCATCATGCTGCTGCCGCGGCTCGGCGCCCAGGAGGCGAAGGACGCCACCGCCATGATGAAGGACCTGCAGCATGTGGAAAAAATCGCAGCGGTCCCTTCCCGGCCGCAAGCCGGTTTCGACAGCATTAACGCCCGGGACATGATGGCCATGCTGGCCTTTCTCCAGTCCGACAACCTCGAGGGCCGCGAGATCGGCACGCGCGGCTATGACACGGCCGCCGCTTACGCACAATCCCTGTTCGCCCTCTGGGGACTTGAGCCCGGCGGCGATCATCTCCAGCCCAGCCACCCCGTGCCGCCGGCCCCCGGGCCCGAGCGGGGCTACCTGCAGGAATTCGTCATGAAGGAAGCGCTGGAAACTTCGGCCAGCGTTGTTTTGGAAACCGGCCGGATCGGTTCCAGCCGGCGATTCAGGCCCTTCTCGCCGGGAATCGATTTCGTATTCAGCTCCATCCTGCCCCTGGACGTGAGCGCGGCAGTCGCGTTCGCCGGCTACGGCATCAGCGAAAAGAGCGCCGCCTACGACGACTTGGCCGGCATCGACGTCAAGGGCAAGATCGTCCTGATCCTTTCCGAGGCCCCGGGCAAAGACGACGGCGCCTCGCCCTTCCAGAAAAAGGAACTCAAGGAGAAATATTTCCCGGCCATGCCCGGCCGCCACGGCGGCCCCGATTATGCCAAGGCCTCCGCCCTCAGCAGGCGCGGCGCCGTGGCCGTGCTGATCGTTAAAAATTCGCTGGCGGAAAGCGGAGACATTTACCGGGAGATCCTTGCCGAGCGGCAGGTCGGCGACGACAAGCCCATGCTTCCCGATTCCCGCAAGAAGCTGCTGCTGCCCGGCGCCAAAGCCATGCCCTGGGAAGGCCATACCGTCATCCGGATCTCCCGGGAAATGGCCAATGCCATCATGGAACCCGCCGGCGAAACGATCGAAAGCCTGAAGAAGAAGATCGCGGCCAAATACAAGCCGCACTCCTTCATCCTGCCCGGAACCAGCCTGCGCCTTGGCAACCAGGTGCGCTACCAACTGCTCAAGAGCGCCAACGTCATCGCTTTTGTCAGGGGGAGCGACCCGCAATTGCGGGACCAGGCCGTGGTCATCGGCGGCCATCTCGACCACTTGGGACGCCGCGGCGATTATATCTACAACGGCGCCGAGGACAACGCTTCGGGCGCCTGCGGTGTCCTGGCCCTGGCCCGCGCCCTGGCCTTGAATCCGCAGAAGCCCAAGCGCAGCGTGGTTTTTTGCCTCTGGACCGGCGAGGAGCAGGGGCTGTTTGGTTCGCGCTATTACGTGGAACACCCCATTTTCGCCATGGACCGGACCTTGGCCTATCTCAACCTGGACATGATCGCCCAGCCCTGGGACGAAAAGGGGCTGCGGCGGATGATGCGCATGCTCAACGTCAAGGAAGGTGAGGAACTGCTGAAGAAGATCCGGCCGGAAAATTTCCTCCTTTTGTCCATCGCGGCCGAGGCGCCTCCCCTGAAGAACGCATTGCTGGAATCCAACCGCCATGTCGGCTTTGATGCTCTCTACCGGGAATCGTCACGGAGCCTGGAGCGCATGTCGGGCGGCAGCGATCATACCCCCTTCGCCATGGCCGGCAGGCCCTGGGCTTTCTTCTTCAGCGGCATGAGCGACGTCTACCACACTCCGGCCGACAGCATGGAAAAATTCACCGGCGCCTTCATGGAGAAGATCAGCCGCCTGGCCTACCTGGCCGCTTTTTTATTGGCCGACAACTAAACGAACTATTTGCTGACCCTTTCGATGTAGGACCCGTCGCGGGTGTCGACCTTGATGACGTTGCCCGGCTCGATGAAAGGCGGCACCGTCACCTCCAGCCCGCCCTCGAGCTTGGCCGGCTTGTAGGACGCCTGCACCATGGAGCCCTTCATGTTCTTTTCGGTCTCGGCCACCACGAATTCCATGGACAGCGGCGGCACGATGTTGATCGGCTTGCCCTGGAAGAATTCCATCTGGTAGATCTCGTTCTCCTTCAAATAGTAGACGTTGTCGCCGATGAATTCCTGGTCCAGGCTGATCTGGTCGTAGGTGGCGTTGTCCATGAAGATGTAGTTGGTGCCGTCGTGGTAGGAGTAGCTTACCTCCTTGGTCTCCAGGCTTACCTTTTCCACGCGGTCGGAGCTGCCGAAGCGGAACGGGGAGCGGACATTGCTCTCCAGGTCGCGCATCTTGACATGAATGGTCGACTTGTAGCGCCCGGGGGTGACATGGTCCATCTCCTCGACGCGGTACAGCTTATTGTCCATAAAAATGATCATTCCCCTTCGGATCTGGGTGGCATTAATCATATATCCCTCCGCTGATTAACTCATTGATTTGCGTGCGGTCGTTGCTGCGGGCATAGAACAGCCGGGCGTTGTCCTGGTGCAGGAAAAAATACCCGGCCGCGCCGCTGCCGGCGCTGAATGGACGGCCGTGGGTCTGGCTGTTTTGAAAAACGGCATGGAATTTTTTTTCCAAAAATTTCTGGAAATCGGCGCGAAAGCGGGAACAGTCGGCGGCGGTGTCCCAATGCGCCTCCCAGAGCAGCAGCCGGGAATCGCCGTGGCGGTAGAGCGAAAACCGGTCGCCCCCCCAGCCGGCCGCCGCGTCGGCTATCTCGGGGCCGTTCTTCAGCAGGACGTTCAGATAATATTCACCGATGACGCCGTCATGGAGCAGCTCGCCCCGGCTTGGACGGAAGCCGGTGAATACGGCCTGGGGGTTCTCCCGGGCAAGATATTTCTGCGGGTGCAGGATCTGCTCCGAGGAGAGCGGCTGGCGGCTCAGGACCTGGTTCAAGCCTTTCCACTTCCTGTCCTTGAAAACCGCCCGGCTGAATTTCATGCCCTCCAGGTAGGGCATGAGCAGCTGGTATTTGATGATATCCGGAGCGGATGACAGCGTCTGGGCTCCGGCCATGGCCGAAAAAGAGAGGACGTTTTCCGGGCTGAAGGCCTCGCCGATCAATTCGGGATCGAAGCCGAGCTGGCGGATCATGACCAGGGTGGCGTCGCCCTCGACCGCGGCCAAAACCGCCAGCTTGCGGTCGTCGAAGTCGGAAAGGTCCCCGAACAGCGCGGCCAGGTGGAAATGCTGGTCCTGGATGGCATGGCGCAGTTCGTGCGCCAGCGCCGGAGCGTTGAGCATGTCGATGCTGCGGAACTCCTCGACCGCCAGCAGCTCCTTGGTTTTTTCGTTGTACATGCCGCCGACATTTTCCAGGATGATCTTTTTGCGCAGGGGTTTCAACGCGATCTTTTCAGTCGTGAAACCCATCCAGTAGATGACCTCTTCCTCTTTGGCCGCCAGCTCGTCGGGATAATCGCTTTCAAAAAGACGCTCGATGTAACTTTTCAACTGGGAGCGGTCCAGGTACCTGACCGGGACATCGCGCTTGAAGCCGAGGCGGCCGATCTCCACGACCGATTTTTTCAGCCTGTCGAGTTCGGCGGAATCGTCCGCCCAAACGGCCAGGCAGAAAAAAACAACCAGTGCGGTCAGGAAATAGCGGGTTTTCATCCCCTTCTTTATATCACAATCCCGGCCGTTCGTAAACATCGGCTCTTTGAAACAAGCCATGGCATTAAAGAAAAAACCGCCGGACCGGTTTGGCGCGACCAATAAAAATCGGGGAGCAGGGAATACGGCGCGGGCCGGGGAAGGAAAACCGTCTACTCGATCCGGCCCATGGCCGCCAGCGGCCAGTAGCGGAAGAAGGCCTTGCCGAAGATGTACTTCTGCGGCACCGGGCCGAACAGGCGCGAATCGAAGCTGATGCTGCGGTTGTCGCCCATGACGAAAAACATGCCGCGCGGGATGAGCAGCGCCTTCATGTCATTCGGTGACTTGACCGCCTCGGGATTGCCGCTGCCGGAAAACTGTTTCAGCGGCTTGTCGTTGATCCACACGTCACCGGCGCGGATCTCGATAATCTCCCCGGGCAGGCCGATGATGCGCTTGACCAGGGATTTTTCGGGCTCGTCAGGCTTGTAAAGAACCACGATGTCGAAGCGGCGCAGGCTGTTCTTGCGCACGGCCAGCTTGGAGATCAGGATGCGTTCCTGGGCGCGCAGCAGCGGTTTCATGGAGTCGCCCTCGATCTTGAAGGCGGAAACGACATAGTTGATCAGGAAAAAAGAGATCAGGGCCGCCAGCAAAATGTCGATGACTACGTACTTGACGAAATGCCGGAATCTGGATTCTGCCATGATAAGCCATTCTATGCCCAAAGGCACCGCCAAGTCAAGCACCTGTCCTTGTACGATCTTGTCAGACCCGCCCGACAGGTCCGACTCGTCGGACTCTTCCGAAACTCTTGACCGGAACCCGGTTTCATCTTATAATACGGCTCTGGGCGATTAACTCAGCGGCTAGAGTATTACCTTCACACGGTAGGAGTCGCAGGTTCAAATCCTGCATCGCCCATTTTTTTAAATCATGAAGCCATCGCCGCACCGCCCCGCATCGACGGGGCCGACTCGCCCCGCAAGGAGGGGATTGTTCCGACCGCGTCCGTTCGCCGTTCCCCCCTCCCTGGTACTGGTCCCGCATTTTCCGCCCGGCTCGCTTTTCGCCGACCTGCAAAAAAATGCCCGGCAGCGGCAGGATCTTTTGCATTCAACCCTGCTGTGCTTCGAGAACCTGGCGGTCATCAGCGGCTTCATCGGCTACCCGCACCTGCTTACCCTGCTGGCATGGGTCGCCGATTTGGCTGAAAAAGAGGTTTTTTTCCTGGGTTCGGCCGGCGCGCTCACCTCCCGCTTCCGGGAACCGGCGGCGGTGCAGGTCGGCGAGATCCGCCCCGCTTCCATTTTCAAGCGCTTTTCCCGCGCCGCCGCCCTGCCGCTGAAAAAATTCAGCTCCGGCGCTTTCCCGGTCGTGAGCGGCGTGAGCGTGGACCTCATCCAGCGCGAGACCCCGGCCTGGCTGACCGAACAGCAATCGCTGCGGACCGACATCGTGGAGATGGAGCTCTTCCCCCTGCGCTGGTTCCTGAAGAAACCCTTCCACGCCCTGGTGGTTCTCTCCGACCAGGTGGAGGAAAAGGGGATCCTGCCCTTCCGCGAAAAAGACAAGTTCCAAAGTGAATTCCACCGCGCCTTCCAGCATATTACGAGGTATATCCACCATGAAGAAAGTCATCCTGACCCACGGGTACGCCGACGAGGCCGTTGAACGCCTGCGGCGTGAATTCCGGCTGGCGATCGCCGCCGACGAGGGGACCGACCTGCCCGGCTCACTGCGGCGCCACGCCGACGCCGAGGGGCTCATCAGCTTCCTCTCCGACCCCATCGACCGGACCGTGATCAGCAACTTGAAAAAGCTGAAGATCATCGCCAATTACGCTGCCGGCTACAACAACATCGACATCGGCTGGGCCCTGGAAAAAAACATCCTGGTCACCCACACCCCCGATGTCCTGACCCCGGCCACGGCCGACCTGGCCATGGCCCTCATCCTCGCCGCGTCGCGGCGTTTGGTCGAAGGCGACGCGTACGTGCGCGCCGGCCGCTTTACGGGCTGGGGTGCCGGCCTGTTCCTGGGCAAGGAGCTGCAGGGAGCCGTCCTGGGCATCGTCGGCATGGGCCGCATCGGCCTGGCCACGGCATTGCGCGCCCGCGCTTTCGGCATGAAGGTCATTTATTACTCGCGCAGCGCCAAGCCGGTCCTGGAAAAGAAATACGGATTCGCCCGCGTCACCTTCCTGGAACTGATCCGCGGCGCCGACGTCGTCTCGCTGCACCTGCCCTACGCGGCCGGCGTGCACCACCTGTTCAACCGCGACGTCTTCGCCCTGATGAAAAAGGACGCCATTTTCATCAACACGGCCCGCGGCCCGCTGATGGACGAGGAGGCCCTGGCCGAGCAGCTTGAGAAGAACGAACGGTTTACGGCCGGCCTCGACGTGTACGAAAACGAACCCATGGTCGACCCGAGATTGAAGCACCTGAAAAACACGGTGCTGCTGCCGCACCTGGGCAGCGCCACCGGCAAGACGCGGCGGGCCATGGCCATGATGACCGTCCAGGCCGTGCGCCAGGCGCTGAACGGCAAGAGACCGCAGCACCTGATCCCGGAGTGGAAGGAGAAGTTGAAGAGAAATACAAACTGTAGTAACAAGTGACGAGTGACCAGTGACATGAAGTTGCCAGTAACGAAATCTTTCGGTAGCAGAAGAATTGCTGCTGCCTCGTTACTTGTAACTTGTCACTATAACCTGATCCAGACGAACTTCGTTGGGAAAACAACACTCCATAATATATAATCCTTACATGCCCAAATCGGCAAAGCTCGGCCAGAATTTCCTCCGCGACGCGAATTACGCCCGCCGCATCGTCGGCCTCCTGGAAACATCCGCGGCACCTCTCCTGGAGATCGGCGCCGGCCATGGCGTATTGAGCGAATTGCTGCTGGAGAAATTTCCCGGCCGGCCGGTCACCCTGGTCGAGATCGACCCCGCCCTGGTCGATGAACTCGAAGGCCGTTTCGCGGGCCGGGCACGGATTTTCTCCGGCGACATCCTGCAGATCGACCTGGAAAAGCTGTATCCGCAAAAACGGGTCGCCGTGGTCGGCAATCTTCCCTATCACATTTCCAAGCTGCTGGTCGACTGGTTCATCGCCCAGCGCGAAAAGATCGGCGCCGCGGTTCTGATGCTGCAAAAGGACTTCGTCGACAAGCTCCTTGCCCCCCAGGCGGGGCCGGCTGGGGAAAATCACAAAAAATACAACGCCCAGTCGGTCGTCTTCCAATTGCTTTTCCGGGCCCGCCGCTGCTTCGATGTGCCTGCCGGCGCCTTCAAGCCCGCGCCCAAGATCACCTCCACGGTGCTCGCCGTCCAGCCGGCGGATTCGCCGCTCCCGGCAGACATGAATGAATTCTACGACTTCGTCAGGCACTGCTTCGCCGAGCGCCGCAAGACGCTGTGGAACAACCTGGCGCCCCACATGGACAAAAACGCACTGGCCATCGCGTTTGCCGCCTGCGGGCTGCCCGCCACCGTCCGCGCCGAGCAGTTGGCCTCGGAGCGCTTCGTCGCGCTCTGGCGAGCGGCGCGCCTGGCCAACGGCGCACCCGGGTAGCGAAGCGGCTCGCACCGCCACAGCGGCAGCCCGCGGTTTTATGCTATAATGCGGCTTCGGAATCAAGCGGAGAAAAAAAGCCCATGATCAGCAACGAAATCTGGATCCTGGCGGGAACGGCGGTGGCCCTGGGTTTTTTCCACACGCTGGTGGGTCCCGACCACTACCTGCCCTTTATCGCCATGGCCAAAGCCCGCCAGTGGCCTCTGCGCAAGACCCTGGCCATCGCCTTCCTCTCGGGGCTGGGCCATGTCCTGAGCTCCGTCTTGCTGGGCTTCATCGGCCTGGCCCTGGGCATCGCCGTGGGCAAGCTCGAAGCGGCCGAATCCTGGCGCGGCAATGCCGCCTCCTGGCTTTTTATCGGCTTCGGCTTTGCCTATCTCATCTGGGGCCTGCACCGGGCCATCAAGAACAAGCCCCATCACCACGTCCACGCCCACGCCGACGGCGAGGTCCACGAGCACCTGCACCAGCATGAATGCGCCCACGTCCATGTCCACGACCAGAAGAAAAAAGCCAATATCACCCCCTGGATCCTCTTCACCATCTTCGTTTTCGGTCCCTGCGAGCCGCTGATCCCGCTGGTCATGTATCCCGCCGCCAAGCACAATCTCTTCGGCGTCTTCGTGGTGGCCGCGGCCTTCGCCATCGCCACCATTGCCACCATGCTCGGCATCATCACCGCCTCCAGCTGGGGCCTTTCCTTCGTCAAGCTCGGCCCCCTGGAACGCTATGCCCACGCCCTGGCCGGCGCCATGATCTTTCTCTCCGGCCTGGCGGTCCAGTTCCTGGGCCTGTAGTTTTTTAAATCAACAGTGAAATAAATCCCCCGGTTTTCAAAAACAAATAGGTAAGGCTGCCATTCCTGGGATCATTCGAGCCCGAGCGGAAGGACGGCCCGGCCGCCCGCCTGGCGGACTAGACCGGGCTGGCCAGCAGTTCCAGGGAAAAAACCTGCAGACCCAGTTCGCGGTCGTCACCCGCTGCCGGATCCAGTCCGGCCGGACGAAAGGTCTTCTCCACCGCCACGGACCATTCGCTCTTTTTCCCCCGGTCCAGAGCGGCCGCGGACAAGAGATATTCCTTGGCAAACAGCTGGCCCGGCGGCTCGAAGGTGTCCGCCACCCGGCCGTTGAGGCGGACGGTCAGCATCTGGCCGCCGGCGTTGGCCTCGCCGACCGCCGCCCGCAGGAGCAAGCGTATGTCCCGCCCGGGCGGTAAGAAGGAAATCGTGGCCCGGGGACCGGTCCAGCGCCAATGCGCAAGGGCCGGATCCTTTGCCGGGGCCGATTCCTCGGGGAACCAGCCGTCCGCCCATGCGAAAGGGACCGGCTCGAGCCGGGGCAGGGTGTCCGCAAAGCGCTGCAGGAAGGACAGTCCGTAGAGCTTCTTTACCTTGCTGCGCAGCCGGCCGACCGGGACCAGACCGCGGCTCGGGCAGATCCGGCAGTCCGCATCGAGGGTCCCCCGCAGCAGATTTCTTCTCAGCTCCATGATCTTCAGGGAATTCAGCGCCTCATCCAGGCTCTGGCCGTCGCTGAGGTGGAAGATCGGCTGATGCAGGCAGCACGGCCACACCTCGCGCTTGGAGGTGAGGAGAAAAAAATTCCAGGGATCGAGGCAATCGCGGGTCTGGCGGGGAGAGGAGGCGCGGGAGGTGTACTTGCGGGGCTGGGTGGAAGACGTTCCGGCATTGCCGGGCTCGCTTTCGCCGCCTTTCGGACCGATCTCGGCCGCAGCCGGAGGCTGGGCGGCTTCGCGAACCCTGCTTCTCAGGCTGTCCAGCAGACCGCTGTGCATGAAAAAGCTTGCCCCCTTGAGCGCCAGGTTGGCGATCAGGCGCTCCAGCGCCGCCAAGGCCAAGCAGGCTTCGGCGGGGGGCAATTCGCTAACGTGCCGGGGATTGAGGGCGGCGGGAATATCCGGGTACTTGGTGAGATTGCAGAAATCGAAATTGCGGATGCCGTTGGCGGCGGCGAATTCGAGGTATTCATCCAGTTTGAAAACGTTCTGGTCGGAGACCACGCAACTGAAGGAAAAGCGGGGGGCGGGCCCGGACTTGTTTTGGCCGGCCCGCCGCACCTTTTCCAGATTAGCGGTCAGGGTCGACAGCTGGCCGCCGCGGCGCAGTTTGGAAAAGAGATCCGCATCGGCCGTGTCACAGCTTATTTCGATGGTATGAAAGCGGGCCAGGACCTCGGCTTCCTCCGGGTTCAACGGCTTGGCGAAGTTGGAGATGATGTGCAGCTTCAGACCTGCCGCCAGCATCTTTTCGCTGAGCCGGACCCATTCCGGGAATATGGTCGTTTCGCCGTGGCCGCTGATGCAAACGATTTCCACCCGGCGCCGGACCAGTGAGTCGATCAGTTTTTCAATCAGGGCGGCCGGCAGGTCCCGGCCGCGATAATGGGGCTGGCTGGCGCAGCAGAAAACGCAGCGCAAATTGCAGCGGGAAGTGAACTCGATGTGGGCGGTCTTGGTTTGCGGCGCATCCAGCAGATGGCGGGGTCTCCACCAGCGCTTCAGGTTATCCTTGCTGAAAGAAAAATCAATTTTCCCAAGCATAAGGCGATTGTATAGAAGAACGATGGAGAAATCAACCCAAAGGAACGAGCGGCAAGCTGCCGGCACGGTCCAGGCACAAGCCCTGGTTAATGCGGAAGATAGTAAGGAAAAGAAGGGCCGTGAAATTGACAGAACCGATCGAATAAAATAGAATTCAGGCATGGAAGCCAAAGACATACCCGATGTGCAGCTGAAGGAGCTGATCGATGCCATCCATCGCGACGGCGTGGAAAAGGTCCGCCTGGAGAGCGAGACGCTGCTCGGGCAGGCCAGGGCGCAGGCCGATGGGATCGTGGCCGCCGCCCGGGCGCAGGCGGACGCCCTGCTGGCCAACGCCCGTCATGAACAGGAACGGCTGGAGAGTTCCGGCCGCGAGTCGCTCAAGCAGGCATCCCGGGACCTTCTGCTGGGGGTCAGGAAGCAGCTGGAGAACCTGTTCTCCGCGCTGCTGAAGGAGAAGAGCCGGAAAGCCCTCGAGGACAAGGAGATCACGGCCGCCATCGCCGCCATGATCGCGAACTGGTCGCCGGAGCGCCAGGATAAAATCGAGATCCTTCTGCCGCCGGACCGCTTCAAGGCGCTGGATAAGGCGCTGCGCCAGGCGCTGGCCGGGAAGATCGCCGCAGGCATCGAGATCAAGGCCTCCGCCGAAGTGGCCAGCGGCTTTCGCGTGGCCGAGAAAGACGGGCATGCCTATTATGACTTTTCCGCCGAGAGCATCGCCGAGAACCTGGCCCTGTTCCTCAATCCGGTCATGGCCGGGATCGTCGCGGATGCTCTGCGGCAGGATGATCCAACTTGACCCAGTACTACTATCTCGTGGCCTCCCTGCCCCTGCTCCTTTTTGGCGATCCTCCGCCGCACAGCAGCCGAGCCTGGCTAGACATTTGCCGGGAGCAGGTGGCCGAAGGCCATCACGCCCTGCTCTCCCGCATCTCCTTCGACGCGCTGGTTACCCGGCGCAGCGATCCCGCCGTATGGCAGGCCTATTCCTCCTGGGAAACGGCCCTGCGCAATGAACTGGCCGTGCAGCGCGCCCAGAGCTTGGACATCAGCCCGGACCCGTTCATGCGGGAGGCATCGTTTTACCCGGGCATGTCCGCCATGGTCAAGGAGACACTGGGCGCCGGGACGCCCCTGGCGGTCGAGACCGCGCTGGACCGCAGGCGCTGGTCCCGCCTCGAGGAACTTGAGGCGGGAACCCAGTTCGACCTGGGGCGCCTGGTCGTCTATCGCTTGAAACTATTGCTGTTGGAGCGCAGGGCGCGATTCCGGCCCGAGCCCGGCCGCGAATCGTTCACCGGGGAGTACGCCCGGATATTGGACAGCGCGGCCGCGTGGACTGGCGCCGCCATTTCCCCACTGGACGCAGACACGGAGTGACAAAATGACTAAAGGAAAGGTCGTCGGGGTCAACGGCAACATGGTGACGGTCGAGGTCGCAGGCGACGTCTCGATGAACGAGGTCGCCTACGTGGTGAACGCCGGCAAAAAGCTCAAGTCGGAGGTTATCCGCATCCGCGGCCGCCGGGCCGAGATGCAGGTCTTCGAGATGTCCCGCGGCATCGGTGTCGGGGACGAGGTCGAGTTCACCGCGGAGCTCCTTTCCGTGCGCCTGGGACCCGGCCTGCTGGCGCAGATCTACGACGGGTTGCAAAACCCGCTGCCGGCACTGGCCGCCCAATGCGGCTTCTTCCTCGAGCGCGGCGTCTACCTCAGCCCCCTCGATGAAAAAAAGAAATGGTCCTTCACCCCGACGGCCCGGCCCGGCGACCCGGTCACGGCCGGCGACGCGCTGGGGACCGTGCCGGAAGGCATCTTCCGCCACCGCATCATGGTCCCATTCCAGAACCGCGCATCACTCAAGGTCGTCGCCATCGCCCCGGCCGGCGACTACACCATCAACGACACGATCGCCGAACTCGAGGACGACGCGGGCAGGCGCATCCCGGTCACCATGAGCTTCTACTGGCCGGTCAAGCGCCCGGTCACCTGCTACCGCGAGCGGCTGCGGCCCAAGGAGCCGCTGGTCACCAAGATCCGCATCATCGACACCTTCATCCCCGTCGCCCGCGGGGGCACTTACTGCATCCCCGGCCCGTTCGGGGCCGGCAAGACCGTCCTGCAGCAGGCCACGAGCCGCAACGCCGATATCGACATCGTCATCATCGCCGCCTGCGGCGAGCGGGCCGGCGAGGTGGTCGAGACCCTCAGGGAGTTCCCCATGCTGCCCGACCCCAGGACGGGCCGCACCCTGATGGAGCGCACCGTCATCATCTGCAACACCAGCTCCATGCCGGTCGCCGCCCGCGAGGCCTCGGTTTACACCGCCATCACCCTGGCCGAATACTACCGGCAGATGGGGCTGCACGTCCTGCTGCTGGCCGACTCGACCTCGCGCTGGGCCCAGGCCCTGCGCGAGATGTCGGGCCGCCTGGAGGAGATCCCCGGGGAGGAGGCGTTTCCCGCCTACCTGGAATCGGTCATCGCCGGCTTCTACGAGCGGGCCGGCCTGGTGCGGCTGCGCGACAACGGCACCGGATCGATCACCATCGGCGGCACGGTCAGCCCGGCCGGCGGCAACTTCGACGAGCCGGTGACC
>JADFDP010000024.1 GCA_018262835.1 Candidatus Aminicenantota bacterium | reverse complement strand
CTCTGGTGCTGGGCGTCCATAATCCAGGCTTGCTGAAACTGACTCCATTCCTCATATGCGCCTTCTTGCTGCGTTTCCCAATTTCTCCCCCATCCACAGAGTATGCCGCTTTTTTCACACAAAGCTTAATCTTTCCTAACACTGGCATATCATCATGATATCTGCGTTGCGAAAAACGCCAGCCGCTCCTGTCTAAAGACCATTGCCAAAGGGAGTGATCAATTGGAGAACCGCACCATGTTTACCGTTCAAAGAACAATCCTGCTGACTTGAAGCAAACGAGCGAAAAACCATGAATCATGCAAATCGCCTGGAAGTCTCGCCGATTGCCGGTGCCGCCGAAGACCATTCTTACGAAGCGGTAAGTCATCGGCGCGAGTTGAGGCTGCTGCTGGAAGAGATGTGCTGCAACCTATTCCGCTTTCAACACGAAGCCGAAGGCCATCCACCGGAGGCCATTAAGATACGGCAGGAGTTTCAGTTGGCAAGGCTGGGCGCTTTCGCCGATATACGAGTGGAAACACCGGATCGAGCTCCCTATTTCGTGGAAGTGAAGTTCGGCTACACGGCCAGGCAGGTGGTCCGGCACATGGCGCGCAAATACGCCGATCCGGAGGCTGATTTCCGCGGCGCCGACCGCCTGTTGCTGATCATTGAAAGACACTGGCCGGAAACCGAGCGGCAGCTACGCGCCCTGATCGAGCCGCGCCTGAGACTGGAGATCTGGGACAAGGCGCATCTTCTGCATCAGCTGGAAGAATACTTCAGTCTGGGAACGGAGACACTGACGCCCGAAAGGATGGCGGCGGTACGCGCGTCCCTCGATTATGCCTTGGGCCGTTGCGCCTTCGGCGAAGAGTGGAGCGGCAGCCACCTCCAGTCCTCCCTGCTCTGGCACTTCAGCAGCTGGAAGCTGCAAAAGCTGCGCAGGGAGTATGGTCTGGAGGCGCCGGAGATCCTGCCTCCGGGCATGTATTCCGAGTGTGTGGTGTTGATGGCCGACATCTGTTCCTATTCAAGTTATGTGCGCGACACGCGCAACAACGCCGTGGTGCGCGACAACCTGACGGCATTTTACTCCAAGGCGCGCTATGAGATCCAGAACAGCGGCGGCATGCTCTACCAGTTCGTGGGCGATGAAGCGATCGGTCTGTTTGGCATCCCGCGGCATTGCCCCGGCGACTACGGGGCGGCGCTGGAATGCGCGCGGGCACTGACAGAGGTCGGTTGCTCCATCTCCAGCAAGTGGCAGCGTCATATCGACCGGGTACAACAAGCCCAGGGGGTACATATTGGCATGGCGGTGGGCGACCTGCAGGTAGTGTCGTTGAAGCCGTTCGACCTGGCCTACGTGAGCGCCGTCAGCGATGCCATCAATATGGCCAGCCGCCTGGTGGATCAGGCAGGGCAGAGCGAGATCGTGGTCAGCAATTCCTACTATCTGGGGCTGAGCGAGGCTGAGCAGGCGTCGTTTTGCAGGATCGATCCCGTTGATGGGCGTACGCTGGGCACGATCCATGCATGGAAAATGAAAACCTATTAATGGCAGCCCAGAGGACTCCGGAACCTATTGGTCTCGATCTCCCAGTCCCGGAGTTGGCCGCGCTGTCCCGCCGAGATGAGTTCCTGCGAAACTTCATCCGCTTTTCACAAAAAAATAACTAAAACCTAACCGAAGGGGATCAAGATGAGAATCATGGAATATGACTTTTTCCCGGTTCCGAATGACAAACGAGTGCTGGAACTCACAGCTCCTTTTTGGCACGCATGAAGAACGCCGAATTCCAACTCAGGGGCAAACTAGTGGACTTCCGCCTGCCAGAGGTTGTCCAGTTCCTGCACATGAACCGCAAGACCGGGGAACTGTCCATATACGCCGATGACCATGCCCAGCTCGGCAGCGTTTTCCTCATCCAAGGCGAACTGGTGCACGCGAACTTGAAAGATATCAACGGCACCGACGCCTTTAATCAAATCATGATGCTGGACCGGGGCTATTTCATCTTCCTGGCCGGCCGCATCAGCCAGAACCTGACCATCGAGCGGCCGCTTGAGGCACTGCTCATGGAAACCCACATTCGCCATGATGAGTTGAGCCGCTATCGCGCTGAGCTCCCTCCCTCAGAGACCATTCTGTCCATCGTGAACAACTTAGAATCCGTGCCGTCTGTAAACACCAGCGAATGGAAGATCCTTTCCCTGGTCAACGGCAAACGTACGATCGGGCGTATCAGCCAAAAAGTTGGCGACGAACACGCCACTCTCGGCGCCCTGCATTCATTGCTCGCCAAGGGGCTGGTCATGGCTTTAGCTACGGAATCGCCAATCCAAGTTTTAATGCCGCAACCCATCCCGGCGACAAGCATGAGCGGGGAACGCTTATACCCACCACGGTTGCGCTCCAATCTGCTTCTCAAGGCCATCGACGGCCATACAACAATAAAGCAGCTGGCCGACGGTTTGAAAATGGAAATGGCGGAGCTTGCCGAGGATATCCGCCTGCTGCTGGAGCTTAGGTGGATCTCGTTCAATGCCGCAGACGAAAAAGTCTGGTTGAACTACTGCCAGGATCTGCACTGAGCGGCGCGGCAGCAGCTTCCACCTGACATTGTTCTTGAAACCCTCGTAGAACCTTGATGCTACCGCAATAATTCGAACACGATAAATTGTAACAAGTGCCGTGTCAAGAAAGGAGGTGACATCAACCGGGAAGATGAAGCAAAGAAATGCCATACCAGCACAGGGCCGAGATCAGGGCCGAGCCGGGGATGGTCAGGATCCAGGCCCAGACGATGCGCACGGCCAGGCCCCAGCGGATGGCCGAGAGGCGGCTGGTGGCTCCGACGCCGATGATGGCGCCAGTGATGGTGTGCGTGGTGGAAACCGGGATGCCCAGGAAGGTCGAAAACAAGATGGAAGTGGCCGCAGCGGTCTCGGCGCTGAAGCCGTGCACCGGCTTGAGCTTGGTCATTTTCATGCCCAGGGTCTCGATCACTTTCCAGCCGCCGCTCAGCGTGCCCAGGGAGATGGCCAGATAGCAGCTGATGATCACCCAGAAGGGCACGTAGAAGGTGCCGCCCAAGTGACCGGTAGTAAACAATAACATGGCGATGATGCCCATGGTCTTCTGGGCGTCGTTGGTGCCGTGGCCGATGCTGTACAGGGCGGCCGAGAGCAACTGCAGGCGGCGGAACCAGTTGTCCACCGTCCGCGGCGAGCGCTTGCGGCAGATCCACATGACCAGGATCATGAATACATAGCCCAGGATCAATCCGATCATGGGCGCCAGGACGATGAACAGGGATATCTTCAGCAGGCCGGACATGACCAAGGCTTTGATGCCGCTCTTGGCCAGGGCGGCGCCGACCAGGCCGCCGACCAGTGCGTGCGAAACGCTGATCGGAAATCCCATGTGGGTGCAGACGTAGGACCAGATGATGGCCCCGATCAACGTAGCCAGGATCATGGGGGCGGAAACGACTTTGGCATCGATGATGCCTTTGCCGATGGTATTGGCCACATGCACGCCGAACAGGAACGCGGCGACGAAATTGAAAAACGCGGCCCAGAGCACGGCCTGGCGGGGGGTGAGAACGCGGGTCGAGACGATGGTCGCCACCGAGTTGGCGGCATCGTTCATGCCGTTGATGAAATCAAAAAGCAGGGCCAGGCAAACAATGATGATGACGACGATCAATATCATCATGCTTTTCTCAGGTATTTTCCAGGACGATGCCTTCGGTGATGTCGGCCACGTCTTCGCAGCGGTCGGTGGCGCGCTCGATGTATTCCAGGATGTCCTTCCACTTGATCAGCTCGAATGGATCCTTCTCCTCGCGGAAAAGGCGGGCCAGGGTGCTGCGGCGGATGTAGTCGGCCTGGTCCTCCAGGCGGTTGATCTCCACGTTCAACTCCATGATGCGCGCCGGTTTTTTCAGATTACGCAGCAAACCGACCATCTCCTTGACCAATTTGACGCTTTCCAGCAACACATGCCCCAATTCCTTGGCTTCAGTGGGCACGTCGCAGGGCCGGTACAGATCGATGCGCGAACTGGCGGCTTCGGCCAGGTCCAGGATATCGTCCAGGCGCGAAGCCAACTGGTGAATGTCCTCGCGGTCGATGGGGGTGACAAAGGTCTTATGAAGGTGCGACATGATGCTGTGCACCAATAGGTCGGTCTGGTGCTCAATCGACTTAAGACTGACGGCATGTTCGGTGTAATGGTCGCATTCGTCGAGCATTTTAACCAAGGTTTGCACGCCTTCGACCGTGTTGGCGCTGATCTGGTCAAATAACTCGTAAAAAATCTCATTTTTCGGCACCAGGGACTTGAACATTTGATGCACCTCTGTTTTTCGGCTTCAGGCTGGAGCGCCGGAAGAAATGAAATGGTAACATAGAGCTTTGTCAAAGTCAAAAGAAGGTCGAGGTTCGATGTTCGATGTTGAAGAGATCGGCGGATGGCAGACGGCGGACGGCAGCCGGCAAGAATGAAGTAGATTCCAAATACCCAACAAGTTCCAATAAACCAATGCTCCATGCAAAGAAAATGCACTGGCAGGGCTTTCGTTTGGACATTGGAAACTCGTGCTTGGAATTTATTTGGAATTTGGAACTTGGGATTTGGTGCTTTTCCCGACCGTTCGCCGTCTGCCGTCCGCCGTCTGCCTGGTCCCATTCATATACTCATTCAACTGGGGAAAAAACTTATGATTGGCCCGCGGGAACGGATATCTCTCGAACTCTGAGATCTTCACCCAGGCGTGCGGCTGACCCGTCCGCGGACTTCCGTGTCGCAACCGGCAGACAAACACATGCAGAACGATCTTGAAATGGGTGTACGCGTGCGGAACCTCGGCCAGCTTGGCCAGCACTTCCACCCCGACCGCCAATTCCTCGCGGCACTCGCGCACCACCGCCAGCTCCGGGCTTTCTCCCGCCGCGCACTTGCCGCCGGGGAACTCCCACAGCCCACCCAGGTGGCCGTTTTCCGGACGCTGCTGGATAAACACCTTGTCTCCACGCCGGATCACGGCCAGCGCCACCCGGTATTCAGGCACGGGCTTCCTCCTGCTCCTGGCCGGGAGCGAAGCGATCAGGCCCCTGAGGAAGGCATGGCAATCCCGTTGCAAGGGGCATGCCTCGCAGCGGGGATTCCTCGGCAGGCAGAGCAGCGCTCCCAGCTCCATCACGGCCTCGTTGAAAAGACCGGGGGAATCCTCCGGGATGATGCCCTGTAAAAAAGACAGGACCTTTTTCTTCGTCGCCGCCAAACGGATGTCACCGCCGATCCCCTGCCAGCGGCAGACCACGCGCAGCACGTTGCCGTCAACGACCGGGACAATGGCACCGCAGCCGATGCTCATCACGGCGGCGGCGATGTACTCCCCCACCCCGGGCAGCTCCCTGAAGCGGTCGTATTCCCTGGGGATGCGCCCGTGGAAGTTTTCCACGATCAGCCTGGCTGCCCGCCACAGGTTGCGGGCGCGGGAATAGTAACCCAGCCCCTCCCAGGCCTTAAGCACGTCCAGCAATGGTGCCGCGGCCAGCCGTCGCAGCGTGGGGAAGCGCACCAGGAAATCCCGAAAATAAGGCAGCACCATGTCCACCCGGGTCTGCTGCAGCATCACCTCGGAGACCCAGATGGCGTACAGGTCGTGGCGCCGGCGCCAGGGCAGTTCGCGGCGGTGCCGGGCAAACCAAGCCAGCAGGCGTGCGGCGGGATCCAAAGCGCGGCTGGATTTTTTTCTCAATCTTTTTTATCCAGAACTTCCCCGATTTTTTCCAGCAATTCCTGGCGGTTGAAAGGCTTGCGGATGAAATGGATATTCTGGCCCGATGTTCCGGGCAGCGCGGCATGCTTTTCGGAATAGCCGGAGGTAAGCAGCACCCTGGCTTCAGGGTGCGCGGCCAGGATTTTTTCCGCCGTTTCCCAGCCGGGCATTTCCGGGGTCATGACATCGGCCAGCAGCAGGTCGAGGGGGTGGCGGTTCTCCTTGACCAGGCGCATGGCCAGCGGCCAAGTCATCGATTCCATTACCTGGAACCCGGACGCAAGCAGGACTTTTTCAGTCAGCTTGCGCACCGTGTCGTCGGCTTCGATCAACAGGACGGTCCGGCCGCCAAAGGGGAATTTCTTTTCTCCGCTCTTGTCCCCCGCCGCGCCCGACTCCGGATATGCGTGCCTCGGAAAATAGATGCTGAAACGTGTTCCCTTGCCGGGTTCGCTGTCAAAGGTGATATACCCCCCGTTTTGCTTGACGATGCCGTATACCGAGGCCAAACCGAGCCCGGTTCCTTCACCCAGCCGCTTGGTGGTGAAGAATGGTTCAAAGACATGCTGCTGCAATTCCAGGGCCATGCCCCGGCCGCTGTCGGTGATCTCCAGGCGGACATATTCCCCCTTTCTGGCCCCCAGATGCTGCCCGACAAAATCGTCATCCATGCAGAAATTCACGCTGCTGAGCAGCAGGCTGCCTCCGGAAGGCATGGCGTCCCGGGCATTGACCACCAGGTTCATGATCACCTGCTCGAGTTGTGAGTAGTCGATGCGGATCGGGGCGGCATCGGCGGCCAGGTCGATCTGCAGGACGATGCTTTCACCCAGGATGCCGCGAATCATCTGCTGCAGTTCCCGCACCACGCCGTTGACGTTCAGCACCCGCGGATAAGTGATCTGCTTGCGGCTGAAGGCCAGGATGTGGGAGATCAGCCGCGCCGCCTTCTCGCCGGCGTTGTAGATGCTCTGAACGTTTTCGCGTATCCTGCCGCTGCCGCTGTCAGCCAGCACCATTTCAGCATAGCCGTTGATGATGGTCAAAAGATTGTTGAAATCGTGGGCGATGCCCCCGGCCAGGCGGCCCAGCGAATCCATTTTCACCGCCTGAAAAAATTGTTCCTCGAGCTTTTTTTCGTAGCTAATGTCAGTGGCGATGGCCATAAAATGGGTGATGCCACCGCCACGCCCGAAAACCGGAGAAATCGACGTTCCCTGCGTGTACAGGGTTCCGTTTTTTTTCTTATTGATGAATTCGCCCTGCCAGGATTTACCGTTGACCAGCTTTTCCCACATATTTCGATAAAAGGTCCGGGTCTGGCTGCCGCTGCCTAGCAGACGCGGGGTATGTCCCAGCACTTCGGCGGCGGAAAAGCCGGTGAGTTTCTCAAAAGCGGGATTGGCAAAGCAGATCAATCCTTCACGGTCGGTGATGAACACCGCTTCGTGAACCGTCTGGATTGCGGACCGCAGCAGACGGGGCAACGAGACGGATTTTCTTTTTTCAACCCGTCCAGCCTTGTTTTTGGCAGTCGATATTTTTTCTCTGCCCATTTTCATGACTCCTTTTCTTATCTCAGCGGCGCTTCAATTGCTTTTCGATGTCGGCCTGGGTCAGGGTGACGATGATCGGCCGTCGGTGCGGGCAAAAAAATGGATGGGCGCAAGCAAAAAGATCCCTGACCAAAGCGCGCTGCTGTTCGGGCTGAAGGCGCTGGTTGACTTTCACGGCGTCGTGGCAGGCCAGGGCGGCAAGCCATCGTTCTTCATCGCCCGGTTCTCCGGGGGGCTTGTTCCCAGCAGAGGACTCCCCCACCTCGGGGGACAGGCGCAGGGCGGCGCGAATGGAATCCCGGATGCCCGCTTCACTTAAAAATTGCGGGAATGCCTTGATCTCAATGGTCGAGCCGCTCAAGGGACGGATGTCAAAGCCAGCTTTTTTGAAAAAGGCCATTTTGGCTTCATCCAGTGCTGCCCGTTCGGCCGGAGACAATTCCAGCAGCAGCGGAAACAAGGTCTGCGCCGAAGGGGCGCTGCCGGAATTGTAGCCGGCTTGCAGGCGCTCAAACAGCACTCTTTCCCGGGCATTGTGCTGGTCGATGATCAGCAGATCGCTGTTTTTTTCGACCACGATATAGGAATCGAGGTACTGGCCCAGCAATTGAAAATCATCATGGGCAGCGAACGCTTCGCGGGCAAACAACAGGGGCGCTTCGCCGCCGGCGGCGCCGGTTCCGGCAGCTGGGCCGGCAGACGCCGGCAGCGGTGAAAATTCCCGAAACGGATCCAGCGGCGGGCGCGATCCCTGCCCCAGGGTGGCGTCAATGGCCTGCTGCAGGAACTGGTAGACGCGCTGGCTGTCCAGGAAACGGATCTCCAGTTTCATGGGATGGATGTTGACATCGATCTGGCTGGGGGGAACGGTGAAATTGAGCACACCGGCCGGGCTGCGCGATTTTTCCAAGTAAGGCCGATAGGTATTATTGAAAGCGGCCAGCAGGGTTTTTTCCTTGACCGGCCGGCCGTTGACCGTGAAAAACTGCCGCCCCTTGCCGCTGACGCCGGTCTGCGCAGCCGAAATGAAACCATGGAGCGCCCATTCGCCAAGGGCAGAACCCACTGGCCGCAAGTCATCCAAAAAATCCTTGCCAAAGACCTGGTAAATGCGTTCGGACAGGTTGGCGGCCGCGGGGTAGGAAAACACCGTGCGGCCGTTGTGCTGCAGAGCCAAGGCGACGGCGGGGCGGGCCAGGGCCGTTGTCTCCAGAAATGCGGTGACCGGACGCATTTCCCCCTGTTCGCTTTTCATGAATTTTCGGCGCACCGGGAAATTGGCAAACAGCTGCTGCACCACCAAGGCGCTGCCCCGGCGGCAGGAAGCCCGTTCTTTTTCCTGAAGCCTGCCGCCGCGGAAACGAAAGTGCCAGCCGCGACCCTCGTTGTTGTCGGCCGTGTCCAGGTCGATATCGGCCACTTCCAGGATCGAGGGCAGGGCCTCGCCGCGAAAGCCCAGGGTCTGCAAGCGGTCCAGGTCTTCCAGTTCCACGAGCTTGGAAGTACTGTGGCGCTGAAAAGCGATCTCGATATCGTCGACGCCAAAGCCGCAGCCGTTGTCCTCGACTCGGATCATTTCCTTGCCCCCGGCTAGCAGGGCGACGGAGATCTCGCTGGCACCGGCATCGATGGCGTTCTCCACCAGTTCCTTGACCACGGAAAGCGGGCGTTCGATCACCTCGCCGGCGGCGATCTTGCGGAACACGCTTTCAGCTAAAACCCGAATTCTGGCCACGGCTACTCCCATGGGCCGGTTCAGCAACCGGCATTCTGGAAAAAATATCATAAAGCCGCAGGATTTGCAACGTAGGGAAGAAAAAGGGAAATTCAAAGGGAAGAATGAGGGAAAGACAGAGGGAAGAAAGAGGAACACTGAATTGACAAGCGTTTCAAATAAAAATATAATCTGTAGCGTGGAACCCGAGACACTGAAGATCTGCAAATACGGCGACGACGTGCTGAAAGTGAAGGCGCGGGAGATCCGCGACATCGATCGGCACATCACCGACCTGGCCGCGGCCATGGTGCAAACCATGCATCAGGCCCCGGGTGTCGGCCTGGCAGCGCCCCAGGTTAACGAATCCGTTCAACTGATCACCCTGGATCTGTCGGTCGGAGAAAATCCCGAAGAATTGCTCATCATCATCAATCCCCAGATTATCGAGGCCGAAGGCTATGAGATCAGCGAAGAGGGCTGCCTGTCGGTTCCCGGCTATTCTCTGCCCATCAAGCGCAGCGCCCGCATATTGCTGCAGGCCACTCTGCTTGACGGCCGGCCACTGCGCGCCGAATTCGACGGCCTGAAGGCCCGGGTGCTGCAGCACGAGATCGACCACCTCAACGGGGTGCTGATTGTGGACCGCATATCCAGTTTGAAACGCACCCTGATCAAAAAAGAGATCAGCCATAAGAGAAAAAGTGGCCAATGGTGAATTGGTTTTTTTCGGGACCGCGGCCATCGGCCTGCCCATCCTCAAAGAGCTGAATAGAAATTTCGACCTGAAGCTGATCGTCACCCAGCCAGACACCCGCGGCGGGCGCAACCGCCAATTGTTCGTCCCTCCGGTCAAGCAGTTCGCCGTTGAGAACCGCCTGCCCTTCATGCAGCCGTCCGACCTGCAGGAACCGGAACTGGAGTTGGCCATGCATCGCCTCGATCCGTTCATTGCCGTGGTCGTGGCCTACGGCCAGTTCATTCCCAGTGTCATCCATTCCCTGCCCCGCTTCAAGACGATCAATGTCCATTTTTCGCTGCTGCCGGCCTACCGCGGGGCTGCGCCGGTGCAGCGCGCCATTGAAAACGGCGAGAGCCGCAGCGGCATTACCATTTTTGAGATCAGCGGCCGCATGGATGCCGGCCCGATCTGGGCGCGGGAGGAGATCGCCATCCGTCCTGACGAAACCACCGCCTCCTATCAGCAGCGCCTGGGTGAAAGGGCCGCTCCCTTCCTGCTGCAGACATTGAACCAGATCACCTCGGGTAAGATCCGCAAGCATCCCCAGAACGATTCCCGGGCCACCCTGGCGCCGGCGATCAAAAAAAGCGAAGGCCGGGTTGATTGGCGGCTGCCGGCCCAACGCCTTTACGACCGCCTGCGGGCCTTCACTCCCTGGCCGGGATTATTCTTCGATCTGGAAAAGCGGCAGATCAAAATCCTGAATGCCGGAGTTTCCAGGAATAAGCACGATGGCCAGGAAGGCCGGATGCTGGCGCTGGACGCCCAAAGTCTGCAGGTCGCCTGCGGCTCGGGGACGGTCCTGGAAATTACCAGTATCCAGCCCGAAGGCAAAAAGGCCATGAGCCCCTGGCAATTTTCCCTGGGTAACCGCTTCCCTGAAATGCTGCCGTGAATTTCATCACCCCGGCCGCTAGCGTCCTGCGCGAGTATTTCTCCGACCCGCAGACAAACCTGCGCATGCTGTTGACAAGATTTTTGGAGAACTATCCCGGCAGCGACAAGAATGCGCTGACGCGCACGGTATACGGGGTGATGCGCAAGGACATCGCCCTGGAGCACGTCATCGGCCTTTTTCTGAAAAACAAAAACGTGGCGCCGGACACGGCCACTTACATATTTTTAAAAATCGCTGTTTTCCTGCTGCTGTATTCCGATTCCTATCCCGAATACGCGGTGGTCAACGAAGTGGTGAATGCCGTTGCCAAAAAAGAGAAGCCTTTTGTCAACGCCGTTTTACGCCAAATGCTGCGCCGCAAGCAGGAGATCCAAAACACCCTCAACCGCAGCGAAAATCTAAGCTTGAAATTCTCCGTCTCGGCGCTGCTGCTCGCCAGTCTGGAGCAGGTATCCGCCTCCACGGAGGCGGACCTGGAGTACCTGGACCGCGAACCCGTTTTTCACCTGCGCTGCAACCCCAAACAAATGACCATGGACCAGGCGCGGCAGATCCTGGCCGCCGCAGGCATCCCCTGTCGCGAACTGCCGCAGTTGGGCTGTTTCGAAACCGCAGCCGCCGGCCAGGTCCTGGAAAAACCGGAACAATTGAGCGGATTCTACGTCCAGAACACCGGTTCTCAGGCCGTGTCGCTGCTGGCGGCCGCGGCAGCAAAAAAATCCGTCTGCGACGTGGCGGCGGCCCCGGGCGGGAAATCGCTGACCCTGGCCTGCCTGCGGCCGGACCTAAAGATCTGGGCCAGCGACATCAGCCCGCAACGGCTGCGCCTGATCGAACAAAACATTCGCCGTTTACACCTGGACACCCTATCCCCCTTCGTTGCCGATATCTTCAAATATCCTCAGGGCATGGAAACGGCCGACCTGGTGATCATCGATGCCCCCTGCACCTCGAGCGGCACCTTGCGCAAAAATCCCGATTTAAAAAACAAGATCGGCAAGGAAACCATCGAAAAAAATGCCCGGCAGCAGCGCCTCATGCTGGCCAGCGTGGTCGAACGCTTTCCGCACGCCCGCTGGTTGTATGCCGTCTGTTCATTTATCCATGAAGAGAGCGAGGGGGTGGTGGAAAAAGTTGCCGCTGCCCGCGGCCTGCAGGCGGTTGCGATCGCAGCCATTCTTGAAAAATACGGCTTCCGTATAAAAAATTCTAAGTATGGCTGCTATCTCCTGCCTTCAGACCTGAACAACGACCTGTTCTATATATCTTTACTCGAGCCTAAGTGACTAGTAACGACTGACAAGGGAAGACTAAAATTCAAAAACCCAAGCACCAAGTTCCAAATAAATTCCAAGTTCCAAATTCCAACGACCCAAACGAAGAATCGGAAAACACACATATAGAGTTTGATTAATCGATCCACTACTGACCGGAAATTTCAAATCTTTGGCAGCGCCTTTGTTTTGGTCATTTGGTCATTGGTGCTTGGAGCTTATTTGTGATTTGGTGCTTGGAATTTGGATTTCATCTTCTTCAACATCGAACTTCGAACCTCGAACGTCGAACCTTGCTTCGATTAAGAACTAGCTCCAGAGCACCATTCCCATCTCATAGGGATCGCTCAGCAAAGGGTGAAAAGGGGTGACGCGCAGCTTGAAGCCGAAATTGCCGGTACGGGCGCAGGGGATGGCGCCGCTGAAGCGGAAGCGGCCGTCGGCGATTTTTTCCACGTTGGGCAGGGGCGCCAGGGCTGAATTCTGCAGCACATCATCGCCGACGATGGTTCCGTAGTAAACTTCCACCCGGACATCCCCGGGCTGGACCTTGCCCAGAAGGACATCAGCCTGCACCTGGAACTCTTCGCCGCTCTTGTAGGTGCGGCCGGTATCGGCCTGGATGCCTTCGATGCGCAGGCTTGGGAAATCGCCCTGCATGCGTTTCTTCCATAAGGCCAGCTCGCGGTTAAGGGCAAAATTGTCAGCGCTCAATTTGGCGTAGTTTTCCGAGGCATTTTTATAGAATTTGTTGAAATATTCCTTGACCATGCGGTTGGTGTTGTAGCGCGAGGCAATGGTGACCAGCGAATGCTTCATCATGCGGATCCATTCGCGCGGCAGCCCGTCGGAACCGCGTTCATAAAACAGGGGAATGATGTCTTTTTCAAGGATGGAATAAATGGCTTTGCTCTCGACCTCGTCCTGGTAGTCCTTGTCGGCATACACCTCGCGATTACCGATGGCCCAGCCGTTTTTCAGGTCATAGGCCTCGTCCCACCAACCGTCCAGGACGCTGAAATTCAGGACGCCGTTGCAGGCGGCCTTCATGCCCGAAGTACCGCAGGCTTCAAACGGACGCAGTGGCGTATTCAGCCAGATGTCCACTCCGGAAACCAGATAGCGGGCCACGTTGATGTCGTAGTCCTCGATGAAAGCGATCTTCTTGCGCAGGTGTTCGGCCGACATGAAGGAGATGATGTTCTTGATCAACTCCTTGCCGGCCTGGTCCTGCGGATGGGCCTTGCCGGCGAAAACCAGCTGCACGGGCCGCTCGCTGTTGTTCAATATCTTCAGCAGCCGTTCCGGGTCCTTGAAGATCAGATAGGCGCGCTTGTAAGTGGCGAAACGGCGGGCGAAGCCGATGGTCAGGGCCACCGGGTTCAGCGCTTCTTGCGATTCGCTGACCAGCAGGTTCGACGCCCCCTTGGCGATCAGTTGTTTCTGCAGGCGCTGGCGGGTGAAGGCGATCAGCCGCCGGCGGCGGATCTCATGCACGCTCCAGAGCTCGGGATCAGGTATGTTCAGCACTTTTTCCCAGGCGTCGCGGTAATCCTGCTTTTCGCGCCATTTGTTGCCCAGATACCTTTCAAACAAATCGTTCATTTCAAAAGAGACCCAGGAGGGAATATGTATGCCGTTGGTGATCGGCTGGATGGGAACATGCTCCAGCGGCACGGCCGGCCAGAGATTCTTCAGCATGTCCTTGGAAACTTCGGCGTGCAGCGTGGAAACACCGTTGACAAAGGCGGAATTCTTGACGGCGGCCACGGTCATGGAGAAATTTTCCTGGTGGTTGTCAGGATGAACGCGGCCGAAGGCCATGAAATCGTTCAGGGAAATGCTGAATTCCCGCAAATAATTGCCGAAATAATTTTTCAGGAGTTCCGGACCGAATACATCGTGGGCGGCCTGAACATTGGTGTGGGTAGTGAAAACACTCGACTTGCGCACCAGTTCCATGGCCTCGGAGAAACTGAGGCCGTTGTTTTTCATCAGCATCCTGGCCCGCTCGAAAGGCGTGAAGGCTGAATGGCCCTCGTTCATGTGCACGGCCCTGATCTCGATGCCTAGCGCCTCAAGCATCTTCACTCCGCCAATGCCCAGGATGATCTCCTGCTGCAGGCGGATTTCGGGCCCGCCGCCGTAAAGCTGTGAGGTCAGGCGGCGGTCGTAATCGCTGTTTTTTTCAATGTTGGAATCCAGCATATGAATGGAGACCCGCCCGACTTTGATCTGCCAGACCTTGACATAGACCTTGCGGCCAGGGAAATCCAGCTCGACTTCCAGGGGCTGGCCGTCGGCCTCTTTCACTTCCTGGACCTGCATGTTGTAGAAATCGTTGACCTGGTAGAAATCCTGCTGCCAGCCGTCCATGTTCAGGTATTGCTGGAAGTAGCCCAACTGGTAAAGCAGTCCGACGCCATGAAAATTGAGATTCAGATCACTGGCCGCCTTGACGTGATCCCCTGACAGGATTCCCAGACCGCCGGAATAAATGGGCAGCGTGTCGCTCAGACCGTACTCGGCGGAAAAATAGGCAATGCTGACCTGCTGAGTGTGATTGATGCCGCGCAGCAAATGCAGGTACTGCTCCAATTGCCCGCTGACCCGCTGAACCTCGCTTAAGAATCCCTCGTCATGGGCCAGTTCGTCAAGTTTTTCCTGGCTGATTTCACCGAGCATGCGGATCGGATTATGCTGATTTTTTTCCCACAAATCGCCGTCCATGGTGATGAACAGTTTGATGGCTTCCGGATTCCAGGTCAGCCACAGGTTGGAGGCGATGACCAGCAGCGGTTTCAGCTTTTCCGGAAGATCAGGAACCACTTTGAATTTTTTAAAATTTCCCATGGGCTAAAACTCCTGAAATATTTTGCTTAAAATGCCAGGCTCAAAGCAAAGCAAGGATAGCGTCTTTTTTTAAATTCAAGTAGTAATTCAATTTTCCCGGAATCAGGTTCAGCCCGGAAACCAGCAGCAGGAAATATCCGCTGTTCAGGGAATGGACCATGATCTTGAATTTTCCGGAAGCATATTCGATGTGAAAATCGGCGCGGGTCATTTCCAGATTGTCCAGTTTCCCGACCACTTCAGCCAGCTCGGCCCCCAGCAGATCCATATCGGCGTCGGGAGGCAAATAGACCGTTTTTTCCAGCTCCAATCCGTCCTTGCCCCATATCCCGATCAGGAAAATTTCCGGATTGCGAGCCTGGATATCGTTAAAAATCGTTTTAAACAATTTGGCTTCCCCTCTGCTGGATCAGTTGCAAAAACTTCTGCAGCCGTTCAATGATCTGGTTGCTTTTGTCGGTGCGCTGCAGCAACAGAATGGCCTTGATCTTCAGGAAAAAGTCTGTGCGGCCGGTTTTTTCAAACAGGTTCTTGTAAATGGCCAATGCTTCGCCGTAAAGGCCCTGCTTGAAATACACTTCGGCGGCGCTTTCCGTTTCAAAATGCAAATCCTCGACTGGCCGCGGAGGTTCTTTTTCCATCGGCGGCACCACCGTCTCGGTTTCGGAGTCGAAAGTGATCTCGGGAGGCGGCGGGGGTGCATGCGGAGGCGGAACGGCGCGGTTACCGGGCACATGGTCTTCCGGATGCAATTCCACCTGGGTGTCAGCCAGCTTGGAGGCCACGCTGGCTTCAAGCAGCCCCTGAAGCCTCTTGACCCGCTCCTGGGCAACCGTGTTGAAGGAATCCAAAAAAAGCAGTTTCTTGTAATAAAGCAGGCTCTCGGGAAGTTTTTGCTGCTGGAAGTTCAGATCGGCCAATTCTTTCAAGACCAGGATATTGTCGCCGAACATGCCATGCATCTCACGCAGCTGCAGCATGGCTTCTTCGTCTTTTTTCAATTCACGCAAAAATCTGATCTTGAGGAACCGCAATTGAAAGGAAGCTGGAAACTGCCGGATCACCTCGTCCGCCTGGACCAGGCCGGCGAGGAATTTTTTCTGCTGGAACAGTTCCTCCAACTGTGCCAGCTGCTCCCTTTCATTTTGAAAATTGGCCAATTTAACCTCTTTTCGATTTCAACCCGGATGCGCCTTTCATAGCACATCCGACGGGACAATGCAATCCAAAAACCGGCGGGCCGCTCCCAAACAAATGGAACGCCTCGGCGCAGCAGCCGGAGTCAAAGACCCTCCCGGCCGGACTATTTCGCCGTCCCGCTCGCTGCGTCACCGGTTCGGTACATGGTGAGACGGATATAATCCTGGGGAATATTGGTGTCTTTGTAAGCGCGGCCATCAACGACCAGCAGCGCATGGATCCACATCTCCTCGGAATAGTATTGCGTCGGCCAATAGAAGGTCACGCTGACCATGCCGTTGGCATCGGTGTTTCTTTGATAGACCGACTGGTTGTTCGGAAAATAGCCCCAGTCAAGCTGCTTTTGCGAATATTGGTCGGGCAATTGCTCGAAGAATACCGTTCTGTTGACCAGAGGATTCCCCGCGGCATCGGTTACCCGCACAACAATCTGGCTGGAATGGATGCGGCCGTCAATGAGCAGCAAAGCCGGTGAAACCGAACCTTCCAGCAGGATATTGAAACTGGACGGGCCGTTCCAGTCCGGATCGTCGATCTCAGAGCGCTTGCACGAGGAAACGCCGAGAACCAGCCCAACTATGATCGATAAAAATAAGATTTTTTTCATGTTCCGCCTCCTAATGGCTCCCGCCGGTCGTGGTCTCGGGATCAGCGAAATTGGCGCACCAGACGCTGACATAGCCGGTCACCGGCGTCACCCGGTGCCCGCCGAGATCCTTGCCATGGATGGTTACCACGGCCACCAGATGCAAAACTTCCAAATTGTCGCGCAGGCGCAGCAGCGGCGATTGCTCCTTGGCCATGTGGCGGATTAAAACGAAGGGAATTTCCACCGTATCCGCAATGGGCACCACCATATTCATCGGCTGCGTGAAGCGGTAGGGCACGTCGACCCCTTCCACGTTCCGGCCATCGGTGCGCCTGAACTCCACGTCGATCTGGTCGACCGTGACATCCATGTACGGCGTCAGCTGATCGGCATCCGTCATGGGGTCAAGCGGCAGCGCCTGGATCGCGGCCACGCCGTTGTCATTGATGATGCTGCCTTCCGTTATGACATCGGAAAAGACCGTGGTGGAACCCGCTTCGCCCTCCAGGTCGTTGCCGGTCAGCGAGACAACCTGCAGCATGCTGGCCGAAGTGCCGGCATCGGTGCATGAATTGCATGCGGTCATGGCCAGCACCACTATGATCAAGCCTAAGATTTTCAGTTTCATTTTTTCCTCCTATTTGATGATGCGCGGAGTGATGAAAATCATCAGTTCATTCTGCGATCCCGCTTTGCGGGAATTGCGGAACAACGCCCCCAGCAGGGGGATCTTGCTTAAAAGCGGCACGCCGTCATTGCTGGTGGATTGGGTGATCTTGTAGAGGCCGCCGATGACGATGGTGCCGCCGTCGTTGACCATGACCGTGGTCTTGGCCGTCTCGGTAACGATGGTCGGCATGCCCTGGACCTGCTTGTCGAAATTGGCCACGTCGTTCTTGATGTCGATGAGCATGATCACCGAGCCCCTGGCCGTGATCTGCGGCGTAACCTTCATTTCCAGGGCGGCGTTGATATACTGGGTGGAGATGGTGTTGTTCTGGTTGGTCTGGATGGGGATGCGCTCACCCTGGGTGATCTCGGCCGGCATGTTGTTCTGGGTGGTGGCCCGCGGCGAGGAGATGATGCGCGCCTTGCCCTTTTTGGTCATGGCGCTCAAAGCCACATCCAGATTGAAAGTGCCGGCAATGTTGCCCAGGGAAATCTTCGGGAAAATCACGCTGTCCGCCGTCGGCACATTGATGGCGTAACCGCTGGGATTGGCTGTCTGGGATGCAACATCCTTGGCGGTGCCGCTGACGATGGAGTTGGGGAAAGTCAGGTTGGTCTGGTTGCCGTGCGCGGCGTTGGCAATGACGTTATATCCCCACTGGATGCCGAAGGAATCAAGGGAATTTGCCGAAGCCTCAACGATGCGTGCCTCGATCTGCACCTGGGGATTGGCGGCGTCCAGGGTGTCGATCAGGGAATCGATGACCTTGATGCGCTCCGGGACTTCGGAAATGATCAGGGTGTTGGTGCGCTCGTCGATGACCAGTTCCCCGCGCGGGCTCATTTGCTTTTTCAGGATCGCCTGCACCGCGCCGACCTTGGCATAGCTCAGGGTGCGGGTGGAAACTTCCAGGTTGCCTTCCTGTTCGCGCGCCTCGCGCAGTTCCTGCCTGCGCTTGGATTCTGTGGCCAGTTTTTCCACCTTGCCGATGCGCAGGACATTGCCCTCCTGGATCATATCCAGGCCGTTGACTTTCAGAATCAGTTCCAGGGCCTGGTCCCAGGGGACTTGCACCAGTTCGCAGGTGAAGCGGCCGGTCACGTCGGGGTCAATGACCATGTTCAGCCCCGATATCTTGGCGATGAACTTCAGCAGGTTGCTGATGTCGGCGTTCTTGAAGGAAAAGTCGTAAGGGTCGCCGGAAAACTGCGGCCGGCCTTCATCCACGGTCTTCTTCTGGAAGTCGACGTTGGCCTGCCCCTGTTCTTCCTGGACCTGAACGGCACCCTGCATTTCCGCGGCCTCATCCTCGGCTCTGGATTTTTCCGGTCCGAAAAATTCCTTGTTTGCGGCTGCGGGCTTGGCGGCGGCTTCAGCCGATCGGGCCGGCGGGATCTTGTCTTCCGCTTTGGCTATGGCTACGGGCTCGATTTTCAGCTCCGGTTGGGCCGCTATCGGGGAGGCGGCTGCCGGATCCTGGTTCCGAGCCACAACCGGTTCCGCCGGGCTCGACTGCGGATCATCAAAAAATTCCACCTGCAGCATTTTGCCCTTGGCCTGCACCGAAAAATGCTTCAGATAATTCAGGTCAAAGACAATGCGATAGACATCGCCCGAGTTGTTGCCGCCGCGGATGGCTTTGACATTCTGCAAATTCACGGTCTTGAGGATCTTTTTGGACTGGGCGTTATTCAGGTCGATGGCCAGACGCACCGGCTGCTGCTCGATGGGGATGACGCGGTATTCCGTTGGTTCAGACAAGGCGAATTCAAAGCGGACATGGCCGGGCTCCACAGAAGCCACTTTCACGTCCCGGACGCTTACCCGGCCGGAACCCGCCGCAGCGCTTGGGACCGGAAGAGGATCCTGGGCGGCTTTTGGCTTGGCCTGCTGTCCGGCAACGGCGTTTTTATCGCTTCGCGCCGCCAGCTCCTTGAGCACGGGGAATTCGATATACAGCCCGGTCTGATTGGTGAAGACACGGTAATTGACATCGCTTTTCAAAGTGATCTCGACGTCGGAGAAGTCAGCGGAATTCTTGATGCTCAGGTCCTGGATCACCGGTGAATCAAAGGTGATGAAATTATTTTCCACTTTGAAGTCGATATCCTTGATGCGCATGACCAGACGGTTGAGGTTGTCTTTCTGAGGATAGAAAATATCGGGAATCGGAAGAATCTTGTCGGCCTGCATGTGCAGCTGCACGAAATCCTCGCCGGGGAAATATTCAATTTTGTTGATGGTCACCCGGGCCTCAAGCCACAAGCCGGTGCATAAAATAAAACCTATCAACAAAACGCTACTAGTCGTTTTTTTCATTTTCTTTCATTTCCTCCTCTTCAGGATTTAAGGTTTTTATAATAACGCGGTCTTTCTGACCGGCCAGGGCCACGGTCAAGCTTTTTTTAAAACTGACTGAATTCTTGTCCATGGCAACGACTTCCCCGTCATAGACCTTGTCGCCGATGCCAACGATATACGGCCTGGTATCGGGACCTTTCAGTAGCGCCTTGAACGTGCCTTGGGCAAATACGATCCCCTCAAGCTCCAACTCATCGATCATCAACCCGGCGATGCCTTCGATGGCCTCACGGTTTTCCTTGACGCTCTTTCCCTGCAGCAGGTTCCAGAAAGGATCGCGGCGGCCTTCGGGATTGTAGACGAACTCTCCGGGCATCACGCCCATCTCGGCGGTCTCGTCGCCGGCCGTTCCCTGGGTGTCCTGAGGAATTTCCTGTCCCGACAAAAATAAGGGAAACAACAAGGCAAGGGCAAGTAAGATTTTCATTTAAAAATCTCCTTTTTTCAATCCGGAATCCTGTTCTGCCGCTGGCCGGGCCGCGGCACTCCTGGCCACAGGCGGCCTGGCCACGGCAGTTTCACGGTAAATATAGGTCGTGGCGGTAAAGCTGGCCAGGATCGTAAAATCATAATTCAGGCTGCTCAACGGCGAGATGGACAGCCCGTCGATATTGAATATTTTTTTTAGGCGCGACACCTGGTCGAAAAATATGCCCAGGTTGTGGTAATTTCCTTCCAGGCTGATGGAAATCGGCCATTCCAAATAAATTTCACGGTTGTTTTCCGCGTTGAAGGTGAAAGTGGAGGTTTTCAAACGGGCATTGGAGGCGATAGCCTGGATCTTGCGCAAGATCTGACTCACCTCTTTTTTCTCGGGCAGGATTCCTTTCAGGTCCTCCAGGATCTTTTCATTAAGCGCTTTTTCCTCTTCCAGTTTTTTCAGCTTGTCCTGATTCCTTTCCGCCTTGCGAATCTCCTCCTGGAGCTGTTCGCTCTGGGTGACAATCGAAGCGATCTCGTCCTGGGTGGGCGAATAAATGATAAAATAAAAAATGCCGAACAGGACGGCGCCGACCAAAAGAAAAACCAGCAATTGCCCATACCAAGGTAAATTTTGAATTTCCATTTTAGACCACCTTATTGAGGTCGGGCTGACGGACGAAGAGGCAAGTGACCTGGAATATAAAAATATCGATGCCGGCCTCTTTTGTTCTTGAGGTCGATATCAGCTGGACATTGGCGAACAAGTTCGAGTTCTGCAAATTATTGATCAGGTCCGCAATCAGGTTGTTGGAAAGCGCCTTGCCGTTGATGCTGATCGCCCCGCCCGAAAAGGACAATCCGGTCAGCCATACCCATTCGGGCAGGCACCTGGACATTTTGTCCATCATTAGAACCGCGTCTTTCTGCCGGAGCTTCAGGTCGCCGATGATCTTGATCTTGTTGTCCAGCTCCTTTTTGGTCATTTCAATTTCGACCAATTGGGCCAGAACTTTTTCCAGCTCCGCTTTCCTGAGGATCCGGTCATCCAAAAGTTTTTTTTCGGAAGCCAATTCACTGGATTGCAGGAAATACATCAACCCGATGCCGAAAATCGTGAAGACCGCAGCACCGATCAGCGCCGGCAGGCTCAGCTTGCTCGGCTGTCCCTCTTCGGCCAAGCTGACGGTCGCCCCGCCGGCGGCCACCTCTTTTTTTTCCGGTTTTAACAAATTGATTTTAATCATTTCGAATCCCCCACGGCCCTCAGGGCCAGACCGACGGCAACCGTATACAACGGAGCCATGTCCTTGATGAAGTTTAGGTCAAACTTTTTGTAATTGATGTCGATATTGTTGAAAGGGTTGACCACTTCGACCGGGATATCAAACTCCTGAGAGAAGAAATCGGTGATCGCTTCCAGGTTGGCGCTGCCGCCGCTGAGCAGGATGTTGTCGATCCTGCCTTCGGTGGTATTGGACCGGTAAAATTCAAACGTCTTTTTGATTTCGTTGCGCAGATCGTTCAGCACGATATTGATGATCGGCTTGACGGCTGCGGTTGAAATCCCTTCCACGGCACGGCCTTTTTTGACCGCTTCGGCCTTTTCATACTTGAGATTCAATTCCTTCTGCAGCAGATCGGTAAACTGGTTGCCGCCGAAAGCGATATCCCGGACAAAAACAGGGTGGCCGGCCTTGGAAATGATTACGTTGGAGATCGATGCCCCGATATTGATGATGGCCAGGACCTTGTCCCGGTAAAGATCATAATTGAGCAGCACGCTGTTCAGGGCGGCGAAAGAATCCAAGTCGACGATATGGGCGACTTTGCTGGCGCTGGTGATTACATTGAGGTAATCATTCAGTTTCTCCTTTCTGACCGCCGATAAAATAACCCCCACGCGGTCGGGAGTGGCGTCGGGAGATTCGATGACCTCATAATCAATGTTGACCTCATCGGGAGTAAACGGAATGTGCGGCCTGGCTTCCCAGAGGATGTGTTCATGCATTTCATCGGGGTTCAAGCGCTGTACTTCGATCCTCTTGACAATGACCGAACTCCCCGACACGGAAAATGCGATGCGGTTGGTCTTGGCCTTGCTGTCATAAAATACATGCTGAATGGCCTCGGCCACCGCCGTCGAATCCATGATGCTTCCTTCCACGATGGATTGATAGGGAACAGGTTCATAGCCGATGGAGACCAGTTCATAACGCGTTTCCGCTCCTTTTTTTTTCGCCTTCAGCTCCACCAGTTTCAAGGCAAATGAACCTATGTCAAGTCCAACGATGGGTTTGGATTTTTTAAAACTGATTAGAGGCATGGCACTCTCCACTGTATGTAATTTTCATACTGAAAATTTTTTAACATAATGAAAATAAAATGTCAAGTTTTTTTTGTTTTTTTTATAGATTTATCGGGGATATGGAAATGCTGACACCCCGAACAGCCAAAACAGGCCTTGTTTATGGAGTTTTATTGCTAAAGATTTCCTATATCGCTAGGTTTTTTTATTTTAGTCAAAAAAGCGACTTTTTCGTCTTTTTTTTCCTTTTATCTTCTTCCCAAGCGGCTGTCGGGGAAAATCAGGTGTTTTTCCCGATATCGGCCATTTTTTCAATATTCACGATCTGGACCTCGCGTTGCTTATCCCGGGCAGCGCGCTTGAGCAGACCGGCCAGCACTTTGCCGCTGCCGATCTCGGCGAATCCGGCGACAGCGGAATCTCCAAGCAGGACCTCCATGGTTTCATGCCACAAGACCGGACGGGAAACCTGTTTTTTCAAACCGGCGCGGGCATCCTCCCCGCGCGTGACCTTTTGCACCCGCCAATTGTTGATAACCGGGAATTGGGGATCGGAAAAAACCACCTGGTCGAGATCCAGGGCCAATTTCTCTTCGGCCGGCAGCATCAAATCCGAATGAAAGGGAGCGGAAACCGGCAAAAAGACCGTTTTCACCCCCAGACGCCGCGCCGCCTCCTCCACGGCCCCCTTTTCACCCGAGATCACAACCTGGCTGGCGCTGTTCCAATTGGCCAGGTTGACCACCCGCCGGACCCCCGCGGGATCGGCGGGCAGGCCCGCAAGCTCCTGGTTCACGGCTCCGATCGTCTTGTGGATATCATCGATATCGGCGCCGATCAGAGCGGCCATGGCTCCCTTGCCGACCGGGACGGCATCCTGCATATATTGGCCCCGTTTGTGAACCAGGGTGAGCGCATCTTCATAAGTGAATGCCCCGGCGCAGAGCAGGGCCGAATATTCCCCCAGACTATGCCCGGCCGCCAGGCACGGTTCCTTTTGCCACAGCGTGTACAAAATATAAGAAACCGTCAGCAGGGCGGGCTGGGTGTTTGCGGTCAGTTTCAATTCTTCTTCGGGACCTTCAAAACAAATGCGTGAAAGATGATACCCCAAGATTTCATCGGCCTGGGTGAATGTTTTCCTGGCAAATTCACTGTCCATGAATAAATCGCGGCCCATGCCGACGGTTTGCGAGCCCTGGCCGGGAAACAAGAAAGCTCGGTCGTTCATTGTTTTTCCTCCGTTGTTTCGATCCTTTTCAGCTGCAGGTGGCCGTATCCGCCCTGGCCCTTGCCGTTGCGGATTCCCACCCAGATCTCGTCGGCGAGCAGCGCCCGGTCTTCCGCACGCAGCCTCACTTTGCGGAATACCTCCCGGATCATGAACCCCTTCCAGAGCGGCACGTCGGGAAAGGCCTCGCCGCATATTTCGATCCCCCCCGGGGGTCCGGGGCTGACATGAAAGTTCAAGCGGAACGGGAATTTCTGCTGGATCGTCACCATTGATTTGACTACTTTTTCCATCAATTCCGCCGCCCGGTTCAGGTCGGGGGAGAAATCCAGCTCCTCCCCGGTCCATTTGGCGGGGAACCGGCCGCCGGCCGGGCCCGGGGCATAACGGTGGTTGAGCAGCCCGAGCAATTCCCCCAGCGTGGGAAAGACATTGAAATAGATGCCGGTTTTGGCAGGATGATGGCGGTAGCGCGGCTGCAATTTAACGGAGCCGTTCTTGTATGAGCCCGATGCGTCACGTTCGAAAACAAACGATTCCGGACCGCCCGCCTCCAAGAAATAAGGAAATTTTTTTATGGTCTTGACCCGCTCGGCGAATTCAGGCGCCTTTTTCGGCCATTGGGCCAGAAGATCGGCGGCGAAGGATTGGCCATTGCTGTCATGGTCATCCACACTCAGCAGCGCCAGCGTCTTGCCGGCAAATCCCAGGGTTCTAAGGACGTAGGCCGGGGTGGGCAGTCCGGCAAAAGAGAACCGGGTACTCCCGTCCGGCAGCGGGCGGGCCGTCAGGTCGACCGCCGCCATGGCCTCATAATAGATTCGGAGCGGAAAGACCAACAGCAGCCTGGAGATCGCTCCGCCGCATATCCGGTATTGCAATCGGTATGTCGGGGCCCCGGCCGGGCACAGCACGGCCGGCAACAGGAAAAGCAAAATGATCCGGCGGAATTTTTTCATTTTTTAAAGGCGCGCAGGGTATCGGCAATTTGCTCATCGCTCAGGCCTTCCGGTTCCAGGCCCAGGCTTTTCAGTCGCAGGTAAAGGGCAGCCGCTTTCTCCACGACCTCGATCCGGTCCAGGGCCTGGCTCAGGTTTTTTCCCGAAGCAATGACGCCGTGCTTGTCCCACAGGGCCAGTCGATATTTCTTCAGTTTTTCCTTGCTGGCCTTGGCCAGGCCCTTGGAACCGGAGACGGCATAGGGGATCAAACCGAGCATTTCCGGCATGAACAGGCGCGTCTCTTGCTGCAGGCGGAATATCCGCTCGTTTATTTCCGTTTCCGAGTTGAAAATATGGCTCAGGGCGATCAGGCTGAGCGGGTGGCAATGAACCACGGCCCGCTCGCCGCTGTGACTTTCCTTGAAAAGAGAATGCAGGCCGGCATGGGTGGGCCACTCGCTGCTCAGCTGTTCGCAGCCATCGATGAGCCAAAAATGCCGATCGTCGATGATCCGGATCAGGCAAAGTCCCTTTTCAGGCACGGCGGCGATTTCGCGCATGCGGCTGCCGCTGGCGGTAACCAGGAAGCAATCGCCGATCAGATCCGTCATGTCCACGGAGGACTTTTGGATTTTGCGCGCATCGGGCGTTTGTTTGTCAATGGCCGCCGGAGTGGCGGCCAAGCGCAGCGACATGTTGCCGGCGCTGGCTTCAGCCCAGTCCCTGACAAAAAGAACTTCGGCGACATCACGAAATTCCCGGGCTTCTTCCAGCAAGGCAATCATCTATGCTCCTGAATTGAAGTGTAGCGTTTTTGGCGGCCGCAGTCAAGACGGTGCAGGGGCAAAGCGCGTCGTGCCCTGCCTGCGCATGGCACCCAAAAACCTCCAGGTTTTGCGGGGGCGGCCGATCCCTGCCCATGATCATGGTCCTTGCTGAATTTTCCGATGGTTGAGAAACTTTCAGTTATAGAAGTGAACCAGGACGTAGTTGGCCCACAGGAAAGGATGCGCCAGAGAGAGCCGGACACTGTCCCGGATGGGGATGGTTTTGCCGAAAAGGGCCAGTTTGGCGTTTCTTAAAGCCGCGGCGCTGGTTCCGCCCTGCAGATATTCCCGGTAGAACAGCAACACGATCTGGGAACCGAATTCATCCACCGGCCAAAGGCTGGCGATCAGATCCCGCACGCCGGATTGGCGAAAAGCTGCCGTCATGCCGTTCAATGACTTGAGGCCCAACAGGTTTTTTTCCGAACTTTCGCAGGCGCTGAGGATCACCAGCTCGGCCTGCAGGCGCAGCTTGAGGATCTGCTTCGCCTGGCACATGGATGGGTATGGTGAGGTCGAGGAAAATAAAAAAGCCGAACGGGACGGATCTTCATTGTCAGCGAAAAAGTGGGTGGCGATATGAATGAGCCTGGCCTGGGGGGCGAAACGGGAAAAATTGCCTTGATTGAAATTGGCGCCCAGGAAAACGCGCCGGCGCGAACCGGTAAACATTTTTTCCAGGTTCAGGATCTCCAGGCGCGTTGAAGGGATCTCGGCTATGGTGCTGATGCTGGGCTGGTTCGGGATATGAGCGTTTGCCGCCGCCTGGGAGATCAGCGGCTGGCCAAAAGCAGCCAGGGAAAGCGGGTGATTCTTGCGGCCGGCAAAATTCCGTAAGAAATCGGCAAAGGAAAGGTAGTACGAAACCGTGTATTTTTGGATGACGTAATCGGCCGCCTGGTATTCGGAAAACAAAACATCGTCCTGCTGGTAGTTTTTATTAAAACCCATCACCAGCGCTTCAAAAGGCAGCTTGAACAGCTCCTGATCAGGAATGATCAGAAGCTCGCCGCCAAGCGGAAATCGATCGGTCACTTTTTTAAGGAAAACATTGTAGAGCCGATGGGCCAGTTCCATGTCAAAATGAATGCGCAGGTAATCAACCTTGCCGCTGGCGAAATCTTCCAGGGGCTCGGCAAGCGTGTTGATCATATGGACGGCCTGCGCGGTACCGACCGGCAGAAATTCATATCCCGCCGAGTGGGCGCCGATAAAAAACACCAGCATGCGGTCTTCCAGCAGCACATATTTCAGCAGCACCTGACTGGCGGTCAAACCTCCTTGAATCCGGCCGATGCCGCATTGGTCCGGCAAAGCCAGCGGAACCTTGGGCGCCGGAACCTGGGCGCGATCGGCCGCGCTTATATATTCCAACGCCAGGCGGCAAAGATTTTTTTCACTATCATTGGCGGGACAGGAACCCTTGAGGAATTGGCCGCGGTAGCCTGCGGCAGCATCCAGGAGTCTTTGCTCGGCGGCCATGGTTTGCCGGTGCCGGCCCCAGGCCAGATCCAGGAGCGGATGCGTCCGGATATCACTGAAATGAACCGCCATGGCCAAAAAATGACGCTCGCGGTTTTGTTCATAACACGCCAGCAAGCGGCAGATGATGTCGGAAAAATCTTTTTTCAGCTGCGGCAAGCCGCTTGCGGAAGCGGCATGTTCTTTGGCAAGTAATGGACCCATCAGCAAAATAAAAAGCCAGGCGCAACCTATCTTCTTCATTGGTCGTAATTATAAATAATGGCGGTTTTTTTTTCAACCTATTGCCAATTTTGAGATAATTGGGTTATTATTAGTATCTAATCAAAAATGATGACAATGAAAAAATGGCTTTTTTTCATGCTGCTGGCAGCGAATATTTTGCGGTCCGGAGAAATGCCGGATTTCAAGATCCATGACATCCTGGTGTTTCAGGACGGCTTCATAGCCCTGAAAATCGAAAATTCCTCAAGCCAGGACTATCCATTGCCCGCAAATACCCGGGACAAGATTTTTCTCAGTTTGGCGATCAACGGCGTAAAACGGGCCGAATACAAAATGAAGGCCGTGGACCCGACAATTTTTTTAAAAAGCAGTTTTATCGTGTTCAAGACCAATTTCCGGGCCGGCCTGCCGCTGAAGATCAGAGTGGAAGTGAACGTAGACAAAGCAATTCCCGAATCCGATTTCGGCAACAATGTTCTGGAAAAAGAAATGCGCCCACCGCTCTGAAAGATGGACGGCGATCACTTTTTTGAAAAATTGCGCGACCATGACCCGGAAGCGCAGAAAAAACTGATCCAAACATTCAATCCCCGCATTTTCCTGTATTTCCGCAATCGCATCAAAGGCGAAACTTATTATGAAGACCTGGTGCAGGAGGTGTTCAGCGCTTTTTTCTGCGGGCTTGACCAGGGCAAGATGGCCGGCACGGCCTGGATCGGCCCATTCATGTTCGGCATTGCCCGGCGGGTGCTTTACAACTACTTCTATAAACAAAGGAAAAACAACGAAATTCAAAAAAAAATCACTTTGGCCTGCGAAGTAAGCCACGATTTCACTGAAGCCGAAAGATTGGAAAACCAGAAACTGAGCGAGGTTTTGAACCGCTTGATCAAGGGCCTGCCGCCAATCGACCGGATCATACTGAATGCCTTCTACCTTCAGGAAAGGGAAATCAGTGAAATCGCCGATATGACCGGCCGTTCCAAGCATTATGTCAGCGTCCGCAAGGAAAGGGCGATAAAAAAAATCAGGAGTGAGATTTTTCACAAAAACCTGTATTAATATAATGAGGCAACATGAAATGCCATGAATTTCAAAACCTGATCAGTGCTTACCTGCATGAATCAATAGAGGAAGCGCGGCGCGAAGAATTTGAAGAGCATTTTTTCCAATGCCGGAAATGCTTTCTCGGGCTGAAGATCAATGAAACCATGCAAAACAAAGAAGTCCGCATCACCCTGGAGGAAAAACCGCGGCTTTTTGTCCTGAAACTTTTCAAGCCCGCGCTGGTCATGTCATCCCTTTTCCTGCTGATCCTGTTTTCCATCTCGCTGATTCAGCAGAACCGGCAAAGCCGCCGGCTTCAGGAAATTTCGGCATTTGCCATTCCCCCATACATCCATGGCGAACTGCGGAGCATTCCAGAAAGCGACGCGGCCACGGAAGCCAATTTTTCCCAAGCCATGAATTATCTTCAGGATAGAAAGTTCCGCCAGGCCTTGGACCTGCTCGAAGCGCCCCCCTTGGGAGGAACCGCTTTTCCCAAAGTCGAATTTTTCCGCGCCATCTGCTATCTTGGTGAAGACGAACCGGCCAAAGCCGGCGAAATACTCGATGCCATCATCCGCGCCATGGACCCGGCCTATTTCGACGAAGCGCTTTACTACAAGGGATTCGTCCTGCTGCGCCAGGGTCAGAAAGAAGCGGCCAGGACGCAGTTCGAAAAACTGGCCGGCATGCTCAGTCCCATGGCCATGAAAGCACGCGCCATGATCAAAAAAATTGAAGAAATCGGGTAAACCACCCCCTTTTTCCTGGTCGCTTCACCATCGCCCCAATACCCACATTTTCCTTTCTTTCCTCCTGAGGCAAGGGGAGACCGATCATCGGTAAGGACAGGTCGCGGCCTGTCCCTACCAATGATTCGCCATCAACCGCTGGCAG
>JADFDP010000023.1 GCA_018262835.1 Candidatus Aminicenantota bacterium | reverse complement strand
CTCATCGAGAAAACCACGCGTGCCGGCAAAAATGGCCGCGATCTGCTTTTCCACCGGCATGGGCTGGCCCTCGTCCTGCTTGAGCAGCTCGGAAAGCCTCTTGCCCCTTTCCAGCTGGGCCACGGTGGTCTTGTCCAGGTCGGACCCGAACTGGGTAAAGGCCTCCAGCTCCCGGTACTGGGCCAGATCCATTTTCAGCGAGCCGGCCACCTGCTTCATGGCCTTGATCTGGGCGTGGCCGCCGACGCGTGACACCGAGATGCCGACATCGATGGCCGGGCGCTGGCCGGCGTTGAACAGGTCGGGCAGCAGGTAGATCTGGCCGTCGGTGATGGAGATGACGTTGGTGGGGATGTATCCCGACACGTCGGAGGCCTGGGTCTCGATGATCGGCAGGGCGGTCAGCGAACCCCCGCCCTTTTCATCGCTCAGCTTGGCTGCCCGCTCCAGCAAACGCGAATGCAGGTAAAATACGTCGCCGGGATAGGCTTCGCGTCCCGGCGGGCGCCGCAGCAGCAATGAGATCTCGCGGTAGGCGGCCGCGTGCTTGGAAAGGTCGTCGTATACCAGGAGCGCATGCCGGCCGTGGTCGCGGAAATATTCGCCCATGGCGCAGCCGGCGTAAGGGGCAATGTACTGCAGGGCGGCCGGGTCGGAAGCCGACGCCGCCACCACCAGCGAATATTCCATGGCCCCGGCTTCGGTCAGGGTCTTGATCACCTGGGCGACGGTGGATTGCTTCTGGCCGATGGCTACATAGATGCATATTACATCCTGGCCTTTCTGGTTGATGATGGTGTCGATGGCGATGGCGGTTTTCCCGGTCTGGCGGTCGCCGATGAGCAGCTCGCGCTGGCCGCGGCCGATGGGGATCATGGCGTCAATGGCCTTGATGCCGGTTTGCAGGGGCTCCTTGACCGGCTGGCGGTCGACCACGCCGGGGGCAATGGCTTCGATGGGCATGAAGACATTGGTCTGGATGGCATCCTTGTCATCCAGGGGTTTTCCCAGCGGCGAGACCACGCGGCCGATGACCGCGTCCCCGGCCGGCACCGAAATGATGCGCCCGGTTCTCTTGACGATGTCGCCTTCCTTGATCATATGGCTTTCGGCCAGCAGGATGGAACCAACGTTGTCCTCCTCCAGGTTCAGGGCGATGCCGTAGATCTGGCCGGGAAATTCCAGCAATTCGTTGTACATGACGTTGTCCAGGCCGTAAATGCGGGCGATGCCGTCCCCGATCGATATCACCACCCCGGTTTCCTCTTTCTTGAAATCGAAGGCAAAACCCTCGATCTTCTGCCGGATCAACTCGCTGATCTCGTCGACTTTGATTAGCATTATCTTTCCCCTACAAGCGTTTCGCGCAGTTTTTTAAGGCTGCCGGACAATGAAAAATCATATTGCACCGATCCCCGCTGCAGGCTGAGGCCGGCGATCAGTCCCGGCTCCAGCCGGAATTCCAGGACGACTTTTCTGGCCAGGGCTTTTTCCAGTTGGCTGAGCAACCGTTCTTTTTGATCTCCCGCCAGTTCGACGGCCGAGTGTACGACAAACTTTTCGATGCCGCGCGCGGCGCACCAGGCGTCGGGGAGCTGCCGCACCATCTGCTCGAGGTAAACCAGGCGGTTCTCGGCGGCGACGGTCAAAAGGAACTGAAAGGTCTTGGCATGCAGCTTCATCTTGGCGTTGACGATATCCAGGGCCGCCGTTTTTTCCGCCTGGGAGATCAGGAAGGTCGCCAGCCCGATCTTCAATCTTTCGTCGGCGGCGAGCAGGGAAAGGAATTGGTGCAGCTCACCCCGGACGCGATCGTATTCGGCCTGGTCGTCCATGGCCAGCACCAGGGCCTTGGCGTAGCGCTTGACCAGGTTACTTTCCTTCATCCAGGTCTCCGCAGGCGTCGATATTGCGCTCGATGATCTTCTTCTGGGTTTCGGCGTCCAGGCTCCGCGCAAACTCGTTCTTGAAGCGCTCGATGGCCAGGTCGGCAATGCGCCCCTTGACCGCGCGCACCGCGGCATCGACCCGCTGGCGGATTTCTTCCTCGCTCAAGGCGATGATGCGCTTCGCTTCCAGTCGGCCGGCTTCCTGCAGGCGGGCCAACTCGTCCCGCCCGGCCGCTTCGGCGCTCTTTTTCATCCCGTCGACTTCGGCCGCCACTTTGTCCAGGCGCTGCTGAATATCCAGCAGCCGGACCGAGGTATCGGCCAGGTTTTTTTCCCGCTCCACGATATCATTCCGGATGTCCGAACTTTTCCGGGACAGCATCTGGATCAGGGGTTTGCGCAGCAGCAGGATCAGGCCGCCGAAAAGCACGGTGGAATTGAACACCTTGCCCAGCACATTGAACCAGTCGATGTGCGACGCTCCTTCATTGGCGGATGCCCCCAGGCCGGTTGCCAGCGTCAGGATCAGGATCAGGGGAAGTCCTATTTTTTTCATAGATAGGCTTGCCTGATTTTCTCGCTGAAAGCGGCGATCTGCTTTTCCAAAGCATGCTCGGCCGTGACGATTTCGCCTTCCAATTGGACGATCTTTTCTCCCAGGATGCGAGCCGCCTGCTCTTTGGCTTGGGATACGGCATGGGCCCGGACCTCTTCTCCGTTTTTCAGCCAGTCTTCCTTGATCTGTTGAGCCTCTTTTCGGGCCCGACTCAGTTGGGATTCAATGGCTTGCGTCCGGGTTTCGATTTCAGCCATCATGTTTTCCTGACGCTGCGTGTCGGCGGCAATTTTTGTTTCCCGGGAGGTGATGATTTCCCCGACCGGCTTGAAGAAAATCTTGTTCAGGACGAGATAAAGCAGCCAGACCAGAAAAAATATCCAAATGAAGGAAGAATTGAGGTCTAACATAGAGGAAATGTATCATATTGACGGCCAAAAATCAATACATTCCCTGAACGCAACCGGAGCCGCCGGCAAATCCGCCCTTGACAGTCTCGCCCCCGTCGGGTAAGATGAAACATCCAACCCGGGCCGGGCCCGGGCGAAAATCCTCATCCCTTCAACCCCAGGAGATGGTATGGAACTGATCGCCAAACTGATTGACCTGGTCATGCATCTGGACGTGCACCTGAACTCCCTGATCGTCACCTACCAGCTCTGGACCTACCTGATCCTGTTCGCGGTCATTTTCTGCGAGACCGGCCTGGTGGTCACGCCGTTTCTCCCCGGCGATTCGCTGCTGTTCGCCACCGGGGCCCTGGCCGCGACGTCCGGAAGTCCGCTGAAGGTCCACTGGCTGTTCCTGCTACTCGGCATGGCGGCCATCCTCGGCGATACGGTGAATTACTGGATCGGCCATGCCGTGGGGCCCAGAATTTTCAGCCAGAAAAAGATCCGCTTTTTGAAAAAAGAACACCTGGAGCGGACGCACGAATTTTATGAAAAATACGGGGGAGTCACCATCATCCTGGCCCGCTTCATCCCCATCATCCGCACCTTCGCGCCGTTCGTCGCCGGCATCGGCCGCATGACCTACTGGCGCTTCATCGGCTACAACGTCATCGGCGGCATCGCCTGGGTGGCCATCTTCGTTTTCGGCGGCTACTTCTTCGGCAACCTGCCCGTGGTCAGGCGCAACTTCACCATCGTCATCTTCGCCATCATCTTCATTTCCGTCCTCCCCGGGCTGATCGAATACTTGCGGCAGCGGCGCCGGAAGACAAAGGAAAAGTCCGCTTAACGCAGGGGCCCTTTCCTTGGATGGGCGAAAATCCGAGAGGATTTCTCCAAGGCGCTCTGCCTCATGGTGCCGGGAATATTGCCAGAACGACGGCGATAGATTACAATGCGGATGGAATCGATGAGAACATGATCCGGCGAACATTTTATGTCCTGTATTTCCTGCACGGATTTTTTGCCCTGACCTGTCAGGTACTCTGGCACCGGGAGCTGCTGTTGATTTTTGGAGGCTCAACGTTTTCCACCGTGGTCATATTGGTGGCATATATGGCCGGGCTGGCCCTGGGCAACCTGTACGCCAGCCGCTGGCTGGCACCGGCCAGGCCGGTTGGTGTGTTGCTGGCGATCACCATGGCAGCGCTTGCGGCCTACATTTTTTTCATTCCGGCCATCTTCAGCTTGCTGAAAATGGCGGCCGCTTTTCTTTTTCCCTGGTCATTGCGCGTCCCCGCTCTCTTTCTCGGCGCGAAGGCGCTGCTGGTATTTCTCGTTCTGCTGGTGCCCGCTTCACTGATTGGCGCTGCCTTTCCACTGCTGGTGGGCCAGATGGAAAGAATGGGCGAATCGCACAATGTCTATATCGGCAAACTGAATTTCCTGAACAGCCTTGGCGGAGTGGCCGGGGCGCTGGTCACCGGCTTCTGGTTCATCCCCGGCTTCGGAACGGACGTGAGCAGGATGATCGCCGGCCTGGGCTTCCTGCTGCTGGCCGCCGTACTTTTTTCCCTGGCGCGGAAGAAAGCGGTTGCGGCGAAAGCTGCAGGCATGCCTTCGTTCGGACCGGCAAGCACTGAGCATGAGAACCTGCCTCCTGCAGCCGCCCTGCGCCGGTTGCTGGCTTTTCTTTTTTTTGCATCAGGTTTCACCGCCCTTTCCTACGAATTGCTTTACAACCGGCTGCTGATCCATTTCACCGGCAATTCCACTTACTCATTCACCCTGATATCTTCATCATTTATTTTGGGATATGCCCTCGGCAGTTTTGTTTTTTACTCTTTTTTCAAAAGAACACGTTCCCTGCGAATCTTCGTTTATTTCTTTGTTGCCTTGGAATTCGCCATAGGATTGTATCATCAATTGCTGCCCACTCTTCTTCCCGGACTTTTTGCCAGCGCGGATCGCTGGCGGCAGGCATTGGCCGCGGCCGGCTGGAGCCGATTGGCGGCGATTGTTTTCACCCGGTCGCTTTCCAGCTTTTTTCTGGTTTTCATCCCCTCTCTCTGTTTTGGCTTGATCTTTCCCCTGGTGTTTGCTCTGTATATCGGTTCCCTGAAGGAACGACCCGATGACAGGGGCATGGGACGTCTGGCCGGAAGGCTCAATGCCGGAAACACCTTCGGTTCCCTGCTGGGACCTGCCTTGACCGGTCTGGTCTTGGTTGCGTTGTTCAGTGTTTCGCCGACCCTGCGGATCCTGTCCGTGCTCAGCATGGCCTTGGCCTTGAGCCTCTTGTGTTTCTGGCAATTTTATCATCCGGGCAGCCGGTTTAAAAATTTGCGGCCGGCGATCCTGTTCGCCTTGCTGGCGGTCCTGGTCACGGCCGTTTTGCCGGTGGCCGACGGTTTAGGCTTGCGCCGGGCCAAGCAGTCGCCGGCGGACACCATCCTCTTTTACCGCGAAGGAGTGCACGGCACAGTATCCGTGGCCATTGACCGCAAGAACGTGCGTATTCTGAAAATCAACGGCACGGACGAAGTTCCCACCGATCATGATTCCCTGCGCGCCTTCCGCATGCTGGCCTATTTGCCCTTCATGGCGCATAAACGGCCGCAGGCCATTCTCACCATTGCCTTTGGCGGCGGCATCACCATCGGTTCGGTGGCCAATGCCGCCGTCCCGCGCATTCATTGCGTGGAAATCTGTCCCGATGTTCTGGCGGCAGCCCCTTGGTTCCGTCGGGAAAACAACGGCGTCTTCCGCGATCCGCGGGTGCAGATTTTTCTGCAGGACGGCCGCAGCTTCGTCCAAAACACGCGGGAATATTACGACATCATTATTTCCGATTCCACCCATCCGGCCGCCTATGATTCCTGGGTCCTGTACACGCGAGAGTTCTATCGGCAATGCCTGGAACGTATGCCCGAGGATGGGCTCATGGCCCAGTGGATTCCCTTGCATGGCCTTTCCCTGACCGATTACCGCACTATTCTGCAAACCTTTGCCCGGGTTTTTCCCCACTGCAGCCTTTTTTATACCGGTTCCTATTCAATTATTCTCGGCTCCCGTCAACCCATCTCCATGGGACAGGATCATTTCCGCTTTTGGACTGAGGGCAAAAGGCAGATTGGCGCAGAATTGGCCCAGGTCGGCATCCGGACCGTGAACGACTTGGCGGATTGCCTTCTTTTCAATGACAAGGAATTGAGACGCTTCGCCACCGGCGCGGCTGTTTCCACCGACAGCCATTGTCCGGTTCAGTTCGCCGCTTTGCGCAGCGATCAAAGCACGGACAGCTTCGGCGACCTGTTGGCGGCCTTTGCCGATTCTATTTCGCAGCGGCCCGCTGCGGACCGTCTACTGCCCCAGATCCGGGCCCGCCGGCTCATAAGACTCGGCCGCACGCCGGAAGCCTTGGCCTACCTTCGCGGGCTCGATCCCGGAACAAAGAGCGCGGAAACGGATTTTCTGCAGCATGAGGTAATGAAAGAAATGGCATTCCTGGATGTCTCCTCAAGATTCCGTCAGATGGACAATGACGAAGCCTTGGCTCTGTTGCAATTCTATGTAAAATCATTCCCGGACCAGGGGTATTTCAGGGCGGTCTTGGGTTACCTCTATTTCAGGAACAAAGATTGGGCTCGCGCCAGGGAACATGCCGCGATCTCGCTGCAGCTCTCACCCTGGGATGCGGCCGTGCAAAATATCGTGCTGTCCATGGCCCTCAACCTGCGGGATGCGGCCATGGCCCAACGCTCCGTCGCCAACCTGCGGCGAATTGCTCCGGACAATAGCGAGTACGCCAGTCTGGAGGATCAAGTGCGGAAGGTATTTGCGCGGCAAACCGCCCCAATTGCCAAGATAAGATAAACAGAACCCGGCTCTGAATTTGTTTTCAGGGATTTTTAAGGGATTTTTACTGACACCGACACGGATCATTCGTCGATCTCGTTCTTTTCTTCGAGTTTGGCGATCTTGCCGCGCAGCTGTGCAAGCCTTTTTTCCAGTTCCTGCTGCTGGCCGGGGCTCAGCTGCACGCTGGCCAGGGCCTTTTCCACGAAACTGACCGCCTGGACGTAATTGCGCTCGCGGTGTTCATAATGGACCGAGATCTCCCGGAAGGCGTGGAGGTCGTTTCCGGCGCTGAGCATCTGCCATAACTCCAGGGCTTCATCGGATAAAAAGTAAATTCGTTGTTACAGGTGCTCCCTTCAGTACCTCGGCTTCCTTCCCTGCAGGAAGTTGATCAGCTGCAAACGGCTGGAGACGCCGATCTTCTCGTAGATGTTGGCCAGGTGGCGCTTGACCGTGGGGATGGAGATGAAGAGCTCGTTCTCCATCTCGCGATTGCTTTTCCCCTGAATGACAAGGTGCAATATCTCCTGCTCGCGATGCGATATCTTGTATTTGTTGAAGATCTCATCCAGGTTGGGCGGCTTGGCGATCTTGCGCAACGAAGATATGGTGCGGCAGACGGCGACGATGGCAAGCACGATCCCGGCCAAAATGAGCAATGCCAGGACCTTGAACCACCAGGTCTGCCAGAAATGCGGCAGGACGACGATCTGCAGCGCCACTCCGGTCTCGTTCCAGACGCCGTCGTTGTTGCTCCCCTTGACGCGCAGGGTGTGGCTGCCGACGCTCAAGTTGCTGAAGGTGAGCTGGCGCCGGGTGCCGAGGTCGTTCCAGGCGTCCCCCTGCTCCTCCATGCGGAAGGCATAGCGGTTCTTCTCCGGGGCGGAGAAGTCGAGGGCTGCGAACTCCACTGCCAGCACGCGATCGCCAGGCTGCAGCGTCACCCGGCCGGTCTCCTTGGATTGGTCGCGTTGAGAGAACACCTCGTGCAGTGGCACGTCACGGTCGCTGACACGCAAAGCGGTGAAGAATAAGGGAGGAACGTGAGTGTTGATCGCCGTCACTTCGCGAGGGTCGAAAACGATGACTCCTTTATACTTGCCGCTGCCGGCGAGCATCTGGCCGTCGCGGCGGCGGGAAATGTAGGGCACCGGTCCGATGCCATCGCTCGAGCCGAAATTCTGGAAGGTTTCCTTATGGGGGTCGAAGCGCGCCAGGCCGCGGTTGCTGCCGGCCCATATGCAGCCGTCATCGTCCTCGGCCAGGTGATAGAGGGAGTCCCCTGCCAACCCCTGTTCTTCGGAAAAGGTCTTGCATGTCCCGCGCCGGCGGTCCATGAGATCGAGCCCCTGGTTGGTGCCGATCCAGAAATTGCCGCTGCGGTCTTCCAACGCGCTGAAGGTGAACACGCCGGGGAGAAAGTGGGCGAAACGGTTGCCGGAATGCTCGAGGCGATGGATGCCGTTCCCCGAGCATACCCACAGGGTGCGTGAACGGTCCAGGAACAAGCGGTTCAACCGGCGCGGGAACGTACCGGGAGGTATGATCTCGTCCGTCTTGAAAAACTTGCTCGTCTGGAGCTTTTTGTCGATGCGGAATATGCCTTCATCGCGGCAGCAGATCCAGAGAGTGTCCGGCCCGTCCTCCTGGATGGAGTTGATCAATCGCGGGTCTGCGAAGTTTGGCGGCGGCAGGATGGTCGGCGGCAGCATCAGCTTGGGCGGGAGGTCAAAGCGAATGAATTTTCCGCTTTCGCGCCCGTAGCGAAAAAGGCCGTTGGCGGAGCCGATCCACAAAGAACCGCTGCTGTCCTCTAAAAGTGAGTTGACATAGGTGGCAAACTGGGAATTGGATCGCGGAATCGTCAATGGTTCTCTGAAGTGCTTGACCGTACCCGATGAGGGATCGTAGCGTATCAGTCCGGCATCGAGAGTCCCCACCCATAGGGTGCCGGTGCGGTCCTCCAGCAGGCAATTGGGGTGACCGAAAAATCCGAGCTGCGTATCGGGGGTACCTCCGATGAGTTGAAACCGGTTAGGGCGCGGGCTGAAGCGGCAGAGGCCGACGCCGAAAACCCCCATCCAGATATTGCCGGAGGGATCTTTGCAGAGCCCATGAATATTTCTCGGGATTACGCTTCTTGGTTCTCCCCAGTAGCGGATCGGATCGATGTATTCCCCTTTTTCACCGTCGAATATCGCCAGGCCCAGGTTGGTCCCTATCCAGATCAATCCCGATGGGTCCGGGATACACTCGAGGAAATCAAGGGTAACCAACGGGTTGTTACCCAGCAATTTCGGCAATGGGAAGTGGCGAAGGGTCCTTTGGGCCGGGTCAAAACGGCTTAGCCCGGTGTTATGAATGATCCAAAGTATGCCGCGCTCATCCGTCAAGGGTATGAAGCTGCCAGGCAGGCCAAAAGGCAAAAGACGGCCCGATGCCGGAGTGTAACGGAGGAGTCCGCTTCTGCTGTCGATCCAGATATGGCCGCGGTCGTCTTCCAGAATATGGATGGGGTTCAGGGATTTCCCCTCTTTCATTTGAAACAAATCGGGAGGAAGCCAAGGGGGCAGAGGAAGCGAGCGGCCGCTGGCATTGTCGAAAATGAATATTTTCCCCGTTGACGTGCCGTACCACATTTCGCCGCCGCGGGCTTCTTCCAGAGAGCACCCCTGGATTTCGGCCAGCCCGAGATGGGTGACCTTGCCTGTATGCGGATCGAGGATCTCGAGCCCCATCCTCGTCCTCATCCACATCCGCCCCAGCCGGTCGTCGTGCAAAAAAAAGATGTAGTTGTCGGCGAGGCCGCCGGCATCCCCGGGCCGGTGGCGGTAGTGGCGGAACGAATAGCCATCGAAGCGGTTCAATCCGTCTTGGCTGCCGACCCATAGAAATCCGCTCCGGTCCACAAACAAGCACGTGACGTTTGACGTGCTAAGGCCGTCCTCGATACCGAAAAAAGCACGGAAACGGAGATCGATGGAGCGCGGCGCCGGGAAAAGCATCAAGGTGGGCAGGACAAGCAGAATAAAAAAGAGCGGAGTGAGGCCATAGGATTGATGTTTTTTTGCATGTCCCATATGACTCTCTCCCGCCAAAAGAAAGCGGCTTTTATTGGTCAATATGATAAACCTTTTTTTTTAAATTGCAAGTCATCCAGGCTGCTGCTTGCATCTTTTTGTGCAGGGCATTTTCAGCTCGTTTTAACCTGCACTTTTTTATGCAGCCCCGGGCCGGAAATGCATCGTTTGACCCATTTTTTTTATTGCATCTTTTGCGTCAGGGCAGGCTTTTTCTCCCCCCGCATATCTGTCGCGGGGGGTGCATCATGGGAAAATTTCAAACCATTGCCCGGGGCGTGGGTTTGGCCTGGGTGCTTTTTCTTAACTGTTCGCTTGTGCTGCTGTCGCAAATGGCCTGGCGCGGCTTCGCTTGGATCGAACCGGAGGCGGAGCAGGAACAGCCCGCTGCCGAAACGCTATCTGCAGACTCCGAAGCAGACGAGATCGAGGCGCAGATCCTCTTCGATCCCGGGACCCGCAGCATCATCGGCACGGCGCAGCTGCGGTTCCATTCTCAGGCGGGGGCTCGGTCGTTCGCCCTGGATGACGATCTGACCGTCGCCGCCGCTCTGGCCCCCGGTGAGAAGGTCCGCCTCTTTCGGCGCGAACACCGGGTCTACCTTGTGGGGAGCAGCCTGCAGGGCGTGCTAGTCTGTTTTTCCGGCCGCTTGCCGCCATGGGATGTGCAAAAAAAACAGCTGGTCGGCCATGCGAAAGCGGAAGCGCCGTCCGCCGGCGTAGACAAGTTCCTGACGCTGCAGACCGATTGTTTGGCGTTTATGCCCTGCAGCCAACTGCGCTTCTCCCGCAGCCGGGTCACGGTTTACGTTCCGGCCCGCTTCAACTGCCTGGGGTCCGGGATTCGCAGGGAGTTGCCCGGTCCGCCGGGCATCCGCGCCTTTTTCTTCGACAGCATCGCCAGCCGCGGGTTTTCGCTCACTTGCGGCGACTTCCAGCTGCTCGACCGGCTGGAGGGAACGCTGCCCGTCAATTTTTTCGGGTCGCCACAGCTGGACAAGAATTCCTATCGGGATGCAAATAAAATGCGCGGGGCCGTCGACTTTTTTGGGAACCAGTTCGGCCGGCTCGATGTTCCGGAATTGAACATCCTGCTTTGCCGGGCCGGTTTCCAAGGCGGTGTCTCACAACCAGGCTGCATTGTCTGTTTCTTCAACCCGGATGACGCCGGAAAAAAACTGGCGGAGCTGGAGCGCCTGCGCCAGAAGTCGCCGGTTTTTCTGCATGACCCGCGCTGCGACTGCCTGGTCCACGAGATCGCCCACCAGTGGTGGGGCGGCCTCTGCTCGTGGAGCAAAAGAGCCGATTGCTGGATCACCGAAGGGCTGGCGCATTTTTCCACCCTGCTTTACCTGCGCAGCCAACTGCCGGAAAATGAATTCGATCCCATCCTGGAGCGGATGGGGAAGTGGGTGGAGCGGCATGAAGGAGCCGGCAAGGTGACCGAAAACATCCGCCTTACCCTGATCCAGCGCGACCCCCTCTCCGCCCAGGCGATTGTCTACAACCGCTCGGCGCTCATCCTGTGGATGTTGCGCGAGCTTCTGGGCGAGGAGGAGATGGCGGCGAGGCTGCAGCGCCTGCTGACCGAGCGTCGGAGCGCCTGCTGGAGCACGGCGGCATTCATCGCCTGGATGGCCGGCAACGACCCGCTGTTGCAGGATTTTTTCCGCTCCTGGGTCGGGCGGGCGGACCTGCCGGCTGTCCGCTGTCGCATATCGGGCCAAGGGCGGTCCATCCGCGTCGCGATCGAGCAGGTCAACGACCCGTTCGTTTTTCCGCTGCAATTCGTTTCCCATTCGGCAACCGGAAAGCAGGTCCGCCCTCTGACCGTCCGCCGCGAGCGGGAGGAATACATCTTCCTGCTCTCCGATTCCCCGCCGCTGCAGGTCGGCATCATCCGGGGTTACACGCCCGTCCGCGTCACCTTGCTTTCCGATTGAAGTTTTCCTTTTCAGGCTTGATGCATTTTATTCAGGGCGTCTTCGTAGAACAAAGAATAAAAGATCATTCCTCTGCATTATACCAACGCTATTATTATCACTAACACCGTTTATTCGCTGATCTCGTTCTTTTCTTCGAGTTTGGCGATCTTGCCGCGCAGCCGCGCAAGCCTTTTTTCCAGTTCCTGCTGCTGGCCGGGGCTCAGCTGCACGCTGGCCAGGGCCTTTTCCACGAAACTGACCGCCTGGACGTAATTGCGCTCGCGGTGTTCATAATGGACCGAGATCTCCCGGAAGGCGTGGAGGTCGTTTCCGGCGCTGAGCATCTGCCATAACTCCAGGGCTTCAGCGAACAGTTTTTTCTTTTTCAGCAGAACGGACAGGCGCCGCAGTGCCAGGGTGCGGACGTCGGTGCGGGCGCTGGCTTCCCGGGCGGCCCGGTAGAACTCCTCGGCTTTTTCCAGCAGCCCGGCCCGCTCACAGAGCATTCCCAGTCCGAAGATCTCCCCGCCGTCGGCGGTCAGGGAATAATCTTCCAGATAACGGAGCCCGAGCAGCACCACGGCCGCCAGCCCGACCAGGTCCATGGCGTTGTGCTCGACGACCGGCTCGATGAGGGAAAAGGCCTGGCTGCGCAGGAAACTGAAATACAGGGCCGGGATAGAGCTGGCATCGATGTCGTCGCTGCGGGAAAGCCCCAGCAGCATTTCGCCCAGGAAGCCCAGTTTGCGCGAGTCGTAGGTGTTTTTCCAGATGGTGCGGGCCGGGAACAGGAAGTCCAGGTGCGGCAGGTCCCGCAGCGGGAAACTCTGGCGCTGCAGAACGTAACGGGTTTCCAGAAGGGGAAAGTCGAAGGCCTTGCCGTTGAAGGTCACGGCGGCGGAAAATTCCCCTTGGCGCAGAAATTCCGCGACAGCCCGCAGAAAGTCCCCCTCCCGGTCCAGATCCTGCAATATGAAGATCTTTACTTGAAAGGTTTGCTCACTGAAAAACCCGAACCCCAACATGAAGGGGATGGTGCCGGTGCCGCCGGCCAGACCGGTGGTTTCGCTGTCAAAAAAAACGACCTGGCGGGGATCGACCCCGGCAAACGCTTCGCTGCCGGCGATGACCTCAAGCGCCCCGGTCGGCAAGGCCAGCCAGTCGCCCAGGCATATTTTTCCGTAGCGGCCCTCCAGGGCATAATAAAAATCCTTGACGCGAAAGGGTTCGGCCGCTGCCGCCGCCGGCTGCACTGTGACCGGTTCCTCGGCAGTTTCTCTTCTTTTCAGGTTGTGCCGCACCAGTTTTTCGAGTTTTTCCCGGGTGGAGAGGCCATCCTCCGCTTCCAGACTGCGCCACGTTTCCTGGATTTTTTTTTTATCGAGTTCCTGCAACCGCTCTTTTAACTTCCTCATGAACGACACTTCCCGGCGCTAAAGATAGCACAAAAAATCGCCGGGGGCAACGGCGTTCACAGGTTGAAGCGGTAGGTGATCTTGAGCAGGAAGATATTTTCCCCGGCCGCGCCGAAAAGGTTCCGCAAATCGCGGCCCAATTGGAAATCGCCCGGATGCGATTCGTCGCTGCGGTTCTGGGTCCAGACCAGGAAGATGGTGGATCCGGGCCGGTATTCCCAGCGCAGCACTGCCGTGCCGCGCAGGGATTTGAAATTGAAATCGGGATTGGCAAAGGCAAAGGCGGCGGCCGGGCCGGGACCGTCGGGGTCGACCGTGTAGCCTGCTGCGCTCGCGGCAATGGTGGTGCCGTTTTCTCCGTACAAATTGAAATCGAATGTCCGCGGCCGGGCCAGTTCCTTGAAGCCCGAGTACATCCCCACGGCAAGATAGGGCTGAAGATAAGCCTGCAGGCTCAGGCGCGGGTTAAACGTCCAGTTCAGGCGCAGGCTGATGGCCAGGGTGCGGAAGTCGATGGTGGCAAAGAGGTAGCGCTTGCCGAAGGTCGACGCCTGCAGCGGATCGCTGACGGTGTCGACCCATTCTCCCAGCGAATGGCGGAAAAAATAGGTGGGTCCGACGGAGAGGCTGATGTTGGCGACTGGCTTCCACTGCAGCGAGAGCTCGGTCGTCCAGTTGAAGCCGCCGGAGGCGCTGCGGTTGTTCTGGACGAAGGCAAATAGCACCAGAGGCTTGCGGCCGTCGCTGCCGACCTCCAGGTTGAAGCTGCGCACGGCCGGGTGAAGCATCAGCGGCCCGCCGCGCGTCAGGTCGTTCAGCCAGGTTTTCTGGGAAAAGGCGGCCATGGATTCCAGGGTCCAGTAGTTGAGCAGCTCGGATTCGGCGAACAGGAAATAATTGTCGGTCAGACGGTTGCCGCCGAAATCGTAGCCCAGCGACTTGGCCGCCAGCAGCGACCAGCTGCGGAACAGTTTTCCCGGCTGGAACTGACGGTACCCGGCCAGCACTTGGCCGTAAAGCTTGTCGCCGGCGGCCATGAAGCCCAGGTCGTTGGTTTCGAAGCCCGGGGAAATCGCGGCCAGGGCGGCATTGAAAACCAGGTTGCCCTTTTCCTTGTTCAAGGTGAACTTGCCGGCCCAGCCGCTCAGGGAAGTGGCCGTCTCGTCGTAATCCAGGTGGGTGGCGTCGGGCCGCTGAAAATAGTGCTGGGGCGATTCCTGCAAATCACGGATGGCTTCGCGGCTGCCTTCGACCCGGCTGCCGCCCACCCAGCCGGTCATGACCCACGTCTTGTTCCGGTCCAGAAAGCTCCAGCCGTCAAAGGCCAGGGTCAAAGCATTGCGGTTGAGCATCCGCGCCAGGCTGTCCTGGGACAAGTCGCGCAGCACCGAGGTGGCCAGCAGACCGAAGCCCTGCCGCCCCTGGGCGAATTCCTTGCGCAGGCGCAGCACGCCGTAATCGCTCTGCGGCTCCACCTCATCGCGGAAACGCTGTTTGCCGGCGGCCACGGTGGCGTACTCCCGCGCCGTCAGGGCGTTCAGGATGCCGATGTTCCAGCCGTTGCCTATTTTTCCGGAAAGCTTGGCCGCTCCAACGATCGCCGTCCAGTCAGGGTAGTTTTCGTAGCCGGCATGGCTGACCTCACCCTGCGGCGCCCGGCCGATGCGCCGGCTGTAAAAGAAGCTGGGGTTGGAGAAGTCCAGGTCATAATAGTCGGTGGCCCCGCCCTGGCCGAAGCTGAAAATATTGGCGCCCTCGATGAAAAAGGGCCGCTTCTCCTCGTAAAACGTCTCGTAGGCGGTCAGGTTGACCACGGCCGGGTCGACCTCCACCTGGCCGAAATCGGGATTGATGGTGGCATCGAAGATCAGGTTGCTCTTCAGCTTCAGCTTGGCGTCGATCCCGGCGTTGAGCCTGTATTTTTCTCCGCTGGCGAAAGGATTCCCGGCCTCGGCCGGGGTAAATTCCGCCTGGCCGACCACAAAGGGCATGAATTCGCCGCTCAGGCGCGGACGTATGCCCCGCAGCCCCCGCAGCAGGGCGAAGCGTGACACGTAGCCCTTGTCCTCCTTGGCGATCCAGACAAAGCTGTCCTTTTCGTTTTTGCGCTTGATGGTACGGCGGAAATTGATCCCCCAGATGTTTTCCTCCCTGTCGGCGAAACGCAGCTGGTCGAAGGGAATGCGCAGTTCCACCGTCCAGCCCCGCCCGTCGACGCGGGCGGCGTACTCCCAAACCCCGTCCCAGGTATAATCCATCCAGGTATCGTTTTGCATCGCGGCGTCGGCGATGGAACCGGCCGGGTTGACGGCAAAATGAAAGCCGGTCAAACGGTCCAAATAGGGATCGACGGAAAATTCAAACCAATCCGAGTCCTGCAAGTTTCCGTGATAATCGACAAGGGCGTCACGTCGGGCCAGCTGGGCGAAGATCTGCCGGGCTTGAGAATCGTCCATCCGGGCCGCCACGTACAGGGACTTGTGATCAAAAGCCACCCAGACCGTGGTGCCTTCGCTGGGGCGGCCGCCGTCGATAGGATCCGACTGGACGAAATCGCCGCGGCCCGGCCCCTGCCAGGCATTTTCGCTCAGCATGCCGTCGATGCGTATTTTTTCCGTCAGGGGCGCCGCCAGCATCTCTTTGGCAGCGGGGGCAGCGTCGACCCGCAGGCCGTTTCCGGCACAAAAAATCAGGAAGACCATGACCGCAGTTTTCATTATCGCCTCACGAATTTTTTCAATCAACGGCAACGGGCTGGCCCGCGCAGGAAAAAGCGGTTGGCCGCCGGAGAATCAGCAAGCCCGTGCCAATAATGCCTGGAAAAATTGCTACGTGCATGTCAGGCAAAAGGTTTTGTCGCGGCCGGCGGCAGGATCTCTCCCCAGTCGCCGCGCAGAGTCGCCGGGCGCAGGCCTGAGCGCAGCAGCTTCAAATAGCGGCGGCGAGTGATCGACCGGGCGCCCCAGCCGGCCAGGTGCGGGGATGGGATTTGGCAGTCAATGATAGCGAAGTCCATTCTTCGCAGCGCGGCGGCCAGGACGGCCAGGGCGACTTTGGAGGCATTGCCGGCCCGGTGGAACATGGATTCGGCAAAAAAGCAGCGTCCCAGAGAGACCCCGTAAATACCGCCCGCGAGTTCGCCGCCCAGCCAGGCCTCCAGCGAATGGGCGTATCCCAGCCGGTGCAAGCGGATGTAGGCACCGCGCATGGCCGCGGTGATCCAGGTGCCTTCCTGGTCAGGTCGCGGCAGCGCACAACCTTCAATCACCTCGGCGAAAGCCCGGTCAAAAGTCATGGTAAAAATTCCGCGCCTTAGAACTTTTTTCAGACTGCTCCCGGCATGGAACCCTTCCGGAAACAGGACGAAACGCGGATCAGGCGACCACCACAGTATCGGCTCGCCTTCGCCGTACCAGGGGAAAATGCCGCGGCCATAGGCATGCAGCAGCCGCCGCGGCGACAAATCTCCGCCCACGGCCAGCAGCCCTTGGCTCCCGGCCAACTCCGCCGGCGGGAAATCGCGGCCATTACCCAAGCTAAAAACAGGCATCCGTGCCTTTCTCCTCGTTCATGCGCAAACCAATACTAACAGAAAAAAGCCCATGCCGCATCAAAAATTTGACAACGAGACTCAATACGGATATAAGGATATTTCCCATTCGCCATAGGAGGAACATGCACATGAAGCAAGGATCTCTTTTCAGATTTTTCACGCTCCTGGCCATTGTCCTGCTGTCGCTGCAGCCGGCTGTCGCCAAAGACGCGTCGAAGGACAACCCGTTTTTCCGGGCGCGCACCACGCCGTTCCAGGTGCCGCCGTTCGATAAAATAACCAAGGAGCACTACCTTCCCGCCTTCAAGGAAGGGATGCGCAAGGAGCAGGCCGAGATTGACGCCATCGTTGCCCGCAAACAGGCGCCAAGCTTCGCCAACACCGTCGCCGCCCTGGACCACAGCGGCATCTTTCTCGACGGCGTCAGCTCCATGTTCTATTCGCTGCTGGGCGCCGAGACCAACCCCGACCTGCAGGCCATCGCCCGCGACGTGTCGCCGCTGCTGTCGGCCCACGGCGACAACATCAGCCTTAACGAGAAGCTCTTCGCCCGGGTCAAGGCCGTGTACGACCAACGGCAGAAGCTGGTCCTCACACCCGAAGAGAGCTTCCTGCTGGAAAATACCTACAAGGGCTTCATCCGCAGCGGCGCCCTGCTGGACGCGGCGCAAAAAAACCGCCTGCGCGATCTGAACCAGCAGCTTTCCCTGCTGGGCTTGAAATTCGGCGAGAATATGCTTGCCGAGACCAACTCCTCGCACATCGTCATCGACTCCCCGGAAGGACTGGCCGGCCTGCCGGAATCCGTGCGCGCCATGGGCGCCGACACGGCCAAGCTGCTCAAGCTGGACGGCAAATGGGCATATACCACGCAGGTCCCGTCGATGACCCCCTTCCTGCAGTATTCGACCCGCCGCGACCTGCGCGAACAGCTGCACCGCGCTTATTTCATGCGCGGCGACCGCGACAACGCCAATGACAACAAGGAGATCGTAAAAAAAATAGTCACCCTGCGCGCCGAAAGGGCCAAATTGCTTGGCTACCCCACTTTCGCCCACTTCGTCCTGGAGGAGCGCATGGCCAAGGACCCGGCGACGGTCATGACTTTTCTGCAGAAGTTGTGGACGCCGGCGCTGCAGCGCGCCGGAAACGAGGCGGCCGAGATGCAGGCCATCATCGACCGTGAGCAGGGCGGCTTCCAACTGGCCTCATGGGACTGGTGGCACTACGCCGAAAAGCTGCGCCAGGACAAGTATGCCTTCGACGACTCGGTCCTGCGCCCCTATTTCGCCTTGGAGAACGTCAAGAAAGGGATCTTCACCCTGTGCGATAAATTATACGGCCTGCAGTTCGCTAAGCTGGAGAGCCTGCCGGTCTACAACCCGGAAGTCCAGGTATACGAGGTGAAGGAAGCGGACGGCTCCCATGTCGGCTTGCTCTACATGGACTTCCACCCGCGCCCCGGCAAGCGCGGCGGCGCCTGGTCGGGCGCTTTGCGCCGCGAATACCATGAGAAAGGCAAGCGCGTGCCCCCCATTTCCACTTTGGTCTGCAACTTTACCCGCCCCGCCGGCGACGCCCCCTCGCTGCTGAGCATCGACGAGGTCAGCACATTTTTTCACGAGTTCGGCCATTCCCTGGACACCCTGTTCGACGATTGCGTCTACCGCGACCGCAGCGTGCCCCGCGACGCGGTGGAACTGCCTTCGCAGATCATGGAGAACTGGGCTCTCGAGCCCGAGCTGCTCAAGCTCTACTCCCGTCACTACCAGACCGGTGAAATAATCCCTGCGGCGCTGGTGGAAAAATTGAAGAACAGCAGCCTGTTCAACCAGGGATTCGAGACGGTCGAGTACCTGGCCGCCTCGTTCCTGGACATGGCCTGGCACACCTTGAAGGGCGGCGAAGCCATCGACGTGCGCAGTTTCGAAACCGGGGCCATGTCCGCCCTGGGGCTGATCCCGGCCATCGTGCCGCGCTACCGCACCCCCTACTTCAACCACATGATCTCCGGCTACGCGGCCGGCTACTACAGCTACATCTGGTCCGGGGTGCTGGACAAGGACGCCTACGAGGCCTTCAAGGAAAAAGGAATTTTCGACAGGGCCACGGCCACCTCGTTCCGCCGGAATATACTGGCCAAGCTGGGCACCGAGGACGCGCTGACGCTCTACAAGCGCTTCCGCGGAGCCGAGCCCAGGATTGAGCCCCTGCTCCGGAGCCGCGGACTGTTGCAGGAATAACAGAATTCGGTATACAGCACACGGTAAACGGTACACGGCAACAACGCAGAACCGATTTATAGTGACCAGTGGCAAAGTAAGTTTAACTTAGCTTTGTAGGACTTAACCACCAAGCTCCAAGCACCAAATTCCAAATAAGCACCAATTACCAATGACCAAATGACCAAAACAAAGCACAATTTCCAATAAGGGCTTTCGTTTGGAACATTGGAATTTGGAGCTTGGAATTTATTTGGAATTTGGAATTTGATGTTTGGAATTTTATTTCTTACGATTGATTTAATGGAAACAAGCGCATACAATCAAATTACAGGGGGCAGCCATGAATGCAATCGACCTGGCCATGGAGATTGAAAAGGACGGAGAAAAATACTACCAGCACCTGGCAGAAAAAACGACCAACAGCGGCATGAAGAATATTCTGGGCATGCTGGCCGGCGATGAAGCCAAGCACTTTCAGATCCTGCAGAAGCTCAAGGAATCGGCCAAGGCGGATTTGCTTTCCACGCCGATCCTGAGCGCGAGCAAAAACATATTCAGGCAATTGCGCGACGAAAAGAACTGGACCGATCTGCCCGCCAGCCAGATCGACCTTTACAGGAAAGCCCGTGATATTGAAATCAGGAGTTTTAATTTTTATATGGAAAAGGCCCGGTCCCTTCCCGACCCCGCAGCCCAGAAAATGTTTTTTCTGATCGCCGAAGAAGAAAAGCGCCACGAATTCTTACTTGACCATATCCTGCAGATGGTGTCCCGGCCGCAGACCTGGCTGGAAAACGCCGAGTTCAACCACCTCGACAAGTATTGACGGCCGCTTCGCCGTCCTGCGGCCGAATAATTTTTCTCAGTGCAAACGCCTCAGCATGACACCGATTTTTTGGGCCAGTGAACTGGCCGCGGGCGGGTCGTAGTTGCCCATGACCACCACGGTCCAGCCGGGAACCGGATCCATGTCCAGCTCGGCGTTGATGCCGGGCGCGCCTCCGGCATAGGCCTGCGATCCGCCGAACCACTCTTTGTTCAATTGGCCGAGCAGTCTTCCCGACCGCAGCGCCAAGGCGAACCTCAGCAGATCCATGGCGGTCGAGTAGCCGCCGCCTGCCGAACTGCCCCGGGCCGGTCGGGTATAAAAATTGCTGCGCCGGGGTTCCTTTTCGTGGTCGGCTTCGTCCCAATTACGGGTATAGCCGCAGGCCACATTGGCCGTGGTCATATCGGCCTCCAGGTGTTCCGTATCGGTCATGCCGGCCGGAATATATATATGATCGCGAACATAATCCCAATAACTCTGTCCTGAGGCCTTTTCCACGATCAGTCCCAGGACGATGTAGCCGCCATTGGAGTAGCGCCGCTGGCTGCCCGGTTGAAACAGCAGCGGTTCGGCGGCAAACAGCGGCAGGTAGTCCGTCAAATTCCGGATGCCGTCTTTCGGCGTTTGCCGGTATTTGACGCCGAAAAAATCGCCTATCCCGGAGGACATGTCCAATAACTGGCGGATGGAAACTTTTCCGGCCGCCTCGCGGTTTGGATAATCAGGGAGGAATTTTTCGATTTTGTCATCCAGCGAGAGTTTGCCTTTCTCGGCCAGCTGCCCGATGGCCACCCGGGTGAATATCTTGTTGATCGAACCCAGATTGAAGCGCGTGTCCGGGCGGTGGGCGGCCCCGTATTCCACGCTGGCCAGGCCGCGGGCTTCATGCAGGAGCACCTGGCCGCCTTCAGCCAGCAGCACCACACCCGAAAACCGGTCGGCACGCGACCGCTCATCCAGCTCGGTCCGGATCCGCGCCAAAACTTCCTCGCGGCTCAGCGGCGGCCCGGCAAGATCGGCCACATCCTCCGGGTTTACCGGGGCGCCCAGGATCGATAATATCTTGGCGCCGGCGCCTGCTTCGAACTGGAAAGTGAATTCCAGCATTTCCCCCTGCTGGTCCCGAACCAGGAAGCTGGCGGTATCTCCGGTGTCGCGGAGCAGTTTTTCGAGATTCAGCGCCCTTGCCTGCTGCTTGAAGCCGCGGAAACGGGCCAGGCGCTCTTCCAGGGAAACGCGCTGCAGGGCTTGGGCGCTGAAATTCTCTTTCAGGAACGCGGCCATGGCGCTCTCGCCGGCACTGTTGAAGGCAGCGAAATACGCGGCGGCGCGCTGGCCCTGCGTTGTCGCCGGGAATTCGAACGCCCCTTTTTCTCCGGCCGCCAACCCTGCGCAAGCAATGATTGCAAAAACAAAAATATTTTTTTTCAATAATTTCATCCAATGCCTCCAGATTAACTAGGACGCTCCCACGCCGGAAAAAGATGCAATGCCCCTCCCTGCGCCGATTTTTTCACTCGCGGTTGTTGGTGAACAGCGTGATCAGGCGGTTGCGGATTCCAATGTAAAGCGGCGGGACTTTTTCCATCAGCTTCTGGCAATAGCCGGTCAGGAAGGCCTTGGCCCGACGCGGACTGGCGGCATGCAGGCGCAGTGCCTCTTTTTCGATCCTTGCCTGGTCGGCAAATATTTTTTCTTCAAAAGGCTGGCGCCAGGCCAGCACTTCCCTGGCCGCGTCCTGGAAGCGCAGGCCGCAGAGGTTGTCGACGAAATCGATGGTCCAGCGCGCCGACTGGTCGCTGAAATTTTCCGGGTCATAGGTCTGGTAACTCGACGCCGTGTCGCTGCAGCCGGCATAGACCGGGACGTAGGGACTGATGTAGGGATTGTCCTGGTAAACCCAATACACGCCGCCGATGGCATCCGGCAGCCAGCTGCGCAGCTGGCAGACCATGCCGTAATGGCCGCGGTGGCGGGCCACCGGCCGGCGGTTGCTCAACTTGAGCAGGGCGCGCAGCTCGCTGCCCGGGAACGGCGTGGCCAATGGACTGACCTTGAAGCCGCCCTTGCCGTCAGTGACCAGCCATTGCGGCTGGGCGGTGAAGTCATAGATCGTCCCGGCAAAGACCGAACGTTGAAAGGCGATCACATCCTGCAGCGAGATCTTTTTCTCCGGAGCGGCCGAGAACGGGTACAAAGAGAGAGGCTCCACGAACTGATAGTAGGGGTTGATGGTGGCCATGGGATTCGTCCCGAGCTTGCGGTCGGGCCACTGGGCCAGGTTGGGCATGAAAGTGCTGTAGAACAGCCAAAAGCGGCTGGTGGCGAACTCGACCGGCAGCGGGGCATAGATGTCCTGCACGATGAAGGGCTTGCCAACGGCCGGGTCGTACCAGCCGCGGTCGATCGCTTCCTTCATATAGTTGGGAGAGACCAGGAAATTTTCCTTGTCTGCTGGGTGGATCTCCTTGATGATGCTCCAGTTGGGAACGACCAGGGCCTGGTCGTCGCCCAGGCGCTGCGCGACCCAGACGGCGCCGGGCTTGCCGCTTCCCGGGGTCCAGCCGGGGCCGACTCCGAAAACCTCCAGGACCCAGGCTTCGGCGGGATCACCGATCACCAAGGTCTCGGCACTGTCGCCGCTGGAGGGCAGGAAGCCGTAGGTTTCCATCAGCGAGCCGATGAGGCGCACAGCATCCTGCGCCTTCCGGCAGCGCTGCAGGGCGAAGATCTCGGCCTGTTCGATGGTCATGATCTGCTTGCCGGTTTCCCGGGTCACATTCAGCTCGGGGCGCTGGTTGATCGAACTTTCGGCGATGCCCAACTGATATTCGTTCATGTGCGGGTAGGCCGAGTGGATGTAAGCGTAGGTCTCGGCAGCTTGCGGAATATAACCCAGAATCTCGCCGTCGTCGCGCAGCGGCCGGCCGAGGTCCTGAATACCCCAGTAAACCGGTGCTTTTTCACCCGGCTTGTGCCTGGCGGCCGGCACAACATAAATGCGCGAATCGGGTCCGGCATCGGTATGGGAAAGAATCACCGATCCGTCGGCCGAGGCCTTTTTGCCCACAGCGATGACGGTGCAGCCTTCGTCATTCGTAGCGGCCGGCATGATGAACACCAAGGTCCAGACAATCGCAAAAACAAGGATGGCTTTTTTCATAGCCGCATTTTAAGCGAACTGCGACCGCGACGCAAGAGTTCGGGCAGCGGTTGCGGATGACCGGCCAAAGAACCTTTTTCAGCGGAAAAGTATGTCGGTCACCCGGGGCAGTTTCCAGAAATCGCGATCCACCCGCTCCTCAATCTTTTCCACCAGGACAGCCGTTTCGGCCAGATGCGGCCGGATGACCTCCGAGCAGAAACGGGCCCGGGTCCGATCGTCTCCCTCCTTCAGCTTTTCATTATCATCGTCAAGCAGCGCCAATGACTCCATGGCCCGGTTGATCTTCGTGGTGAACTTGGCGATGAAGGCGTGCTGGTTGTCGAGAACGCTTGGTTGCGCGGTCAGTATCTCCGGCGGGAATTGGCGCACCGCCTGCAGGAGCATGGCCTGGTTCTTCAACGCCGCCGGAATGATATAGGCGCGCAGCATGTAGCGGGCGACGCGCAGCTCCATCTCCACGGTCTTGACGTAGATTTCGATTTTGATGTTCGTTCGCGCCGCGATCTCCTGCCGCGACAGGATGGCGTATTTTTCGAATAACTGCATATTGCGCTCATCCTGCAGGCGCAGGATGGTCTCCGGCACGGAGTCAGGGATGAACAGCCCGCGGCGCCGGGCGGCAGCCAGCCACTCCGCGCTGTAGTTGTCGCCGTTGAAAACGATCGCGGCATTGTCGGCCAGGAGGGCCTGCAGGGTTCGGACCGTCGTTTTTTCATCCGCGGCGGAGGCCATGGCGCCGTGAACCTCGTCCAGGCCGGCGGCCGCCATCAGGTTGATCGCCGCGATGGGAAAAGCCAGGGAGGCCGAGGCCCCGGGCATGCGGAACTCGAACTTGTTGCCGGTGAATGCGATGGGCGACGTGCGATTGCGGTCGGACATGTCGTGCAGGATGGGCGGCACGAATTCCTCGAAGCGCTTCATTTCTGCTTTGCCCAATTTCCCGGCAACGAAGGCCTCGGGCGCATCGATAATGCCTTGCAATTCCTCGCCCAGGAAAACCGAAAGGACCGCCGGCGGCGCTTCGTGCCCGCCCAGGCGCAGCTCGTTGCCGGGCGAGGCCAGGACGGTCTGCAGCAGATCGTGGTGGCGGTTCATGCCGCAGAGAAACCCGGTCAGGAAGCTCAAAAATGCCAGCCGCGAGTTGCGGCTGTCGCCGGGCGTGAAGCAATTGCGGCCCCGGCTGTCCATCAGCGACCAGTTCACGTGCTTGCCGCTGCCGTTAAAAAAGGCGAAGGGCTTTTCATGCAGCAGGCAAACCATGCCGTGCTGCCGGGCCAGGCTCTGCAGCAGGTCCATCAGCAGCTGATTGTGATCGGCGGCGATGTTGGCCTCCTCGTAGAGCGGCGCCAGCTCGAACTGGTTGGGTGCCACTTCGTTGTGCCGGGTTTTGATCGGGATGCCCAGCTTCAACGCCGCCTCCTCCAGCACTTCCAGGAACTGCAGCACCGGAGCGGGTATGGCGCCGAAATAATGGTCGCCCATCTGCTGGCCGCGGGGGGGGCGGGCGCCGAAGATCAGCCGTCCGGTCGTTTTCAGGTCCGGCCGCTGCTGGTAGTCGCTTTCGCGGACCAGGAAAAATTCCTGCTCCACCCCGACCATGTTCTTGACCCAGGCGGCCCGCTGATTGAAACGGGACAGGATCTTCAGGGAAATATCATTGATGCGCTTCAGCGAGCGCAGCAGCGGCGTTTTCTTGTCCAGGACGCAGCCATTGTATCCGTAGAACACCGAGGGGATGAACAAAACACAACTTTTCTGGCTCTTGATGATAAAAACCGGCGAGCAGGGGTCCCAGGCCGTATAACCGCGGGCCTCAAAGGTCGAGCGCATGCCGCCGTGGGGAAAAGACGACGCGTCGGGTTCACCCTTGATCAGGTCGCGCCCGGAAAAGCGTGAAATGATCTTCCGGTGGTCCTCCCACTCCAGAAACGTGTTCTGCTTGCCGGCGGTCAGTCCGGTCAGCGGCATAAACCAGTGAGTGAAATGGGTGACGCCCATGGTTTCGGCCCACTTCCTGATCTCACGGGCGATCAGGTCGGCGATCTCGGGGTCAAGCGACTTTTTCTGGTCCCGGGTGCGCAGGAATTTTTGCAGGGCCTGGGGGGGGAGCGATTCCCTCATGTGCTCCAGATCGAAAACATGACTGGCAAAATTTTTTTCCATTCTCCCCTCCCCATTGAAGCATGCCCGTGATTTTGCCTGGGCCGATTCCGGATCCAGTTTCCCGGGAAAATTTCTTATAGCCGATTGCGCCGATTTTGTCAAAAGGCTCGGACCGGTCGGTTGCGGGGAATAAAATTTCCTGGCGCTGTTGCAATGGACTGATTTGCGGTAAAATGCGGGCATGGGAAAAACAATCCACGGCAAAAAGCATGCGTGAAAAGATCAGGGAACTGGGCAAGGACACGGCCATCTACGGCATCTCGACCATCGTCGGCCGCTTTCTCGGCTTCCTGCTCGTCCCCTTCTACACCCACTTCATCTCTCCCGGCGCCATGGGGATCTACACCAACATCTACGCCTACCTGGCCTTCCTGAACATCGTCTTTATCTACGGCATGGACGCCGCCTTCATGAAATACAGTTCATTGGCCGAAGCGGAAGAAAAAAAGAATACTTTTTCCACCGCTTATCTCACTGTCGTCTTGACTACGCTGCTGCTGACGGCGGTGCTTTTCCTGCTGCGCCATCCCTTCATCCGCTTGATGGAGGTCCCCGTCCAATATACCAAGCTGGTCTACTACACCCTCTTCATCCTGCTCTTCGATACCCTGGCGCTGATCCCCTTCGCCAACCTGCGCCTGGAGCGCAAAGCGAAAAAATTCGCCTTGATCAAGCTGGGCAACATCCTGCTCAACCTGGCGCTCAACCTCCTTTTCTTCATCAAGTTTCACATGGGCATCGAGGCCATTTTCGCCGCCAACCTCATCGCTTCGGCCGCGACCTTTCTGGCCCTGGTGCCGGAGATCCGGGCTCGGCTTTGCTTCAGTATCCAGGGGCCGCTTTTCCGGCGCATGCTGCGCTTCGGGCTCCCCTACCTGCCGGCCAGCCTGGCCTCGATCATGATCCAGGTCATCGACCGGCCCATTGTACTGGCCAAGACCAACCTCGAGACGCTCGGCCTCTACCAGACCGGCCACAAGCTCGGCATTTTCATGATGCTGGTGGTTTCCATGTTCCAGTATGCCTGGCAGCCGTTTTTTCTGAACAATGCCCGGGAGAAAAACGCCAAGGAAATCTTTGCCAAGGTCATGACCCTCTTCGTGGTGGCGGCAAGCCTGCTCTGGGTCGTGGTCTCCCTGTTCATTGACATTGCCGCGGCTTTCGAGTTCGCCCCCGGCCGCTCCCTGATCGAAAAAAGCTTCCTGCCGGGACTTGTCGTAGTGCCGGTCATCCTGCTGGCTTACCTTTTCAACGGCATCTACGTCAACCTTTGGGCTGGGCTGTATATCCAGGAGAAGACCAAGTATTTTCCGCTGGTTACCGGCGCCGGCGCCCTGGTCAACGTGGCGGCCAACCTGCTGCTCATCCCGCGCCTGGGCATCATGGGAGCGGCGCTGGCGATCCTGGCCAGTTATGTAGTCATGTCCGCATCGTTGTTCTGCTTCACTCGAAAAATCTATCCGATCCCTTACGAATACGGCAAACTGGCCAAGATCATGGCGGCGATATTGGTCACCGGGCTGGCCTACTATTATCTTTTATTCCGTGTCGGTCTGAACCTCTGGCACCGCTTCATCCTGCTGGCTGGATTCATCCTGCTGCTTTTCATCCTGCAGGTGGTGAAAAAAGAGGATGTGCGACACTTGCGGGCGCTGCTGCCCGTCCGGAAATAGGTCCAGCACCTACTTTTTCTTCTTCTTGTGCCCCAGGATGCCGCCGCTGAGGAACAGCCCGGCGCCCAGCACAAAGCCGAAATTGTACCAGCCGCCGCTGTTGTGCACTTCGTAGAGCGAAACCCTGCCGCTGAAAAGGGAGACGATGAAAGTGATGGGGGAGATCAGGCCGTGCCACAGGCCCAGCCAGAATCCGGCCACTTCGCCTTCGCGGTCGGGGGTCTTGGCCAATTGATTGGGGCCGGGAGCACAGGAAATCGAAAAAAGCATAATGGTCAGGAAAAACAACGCAACGACTTTTTTCATGCCCACCTCCTGATGATCATGATCGATAACCAACGGTGATTATACCGCCGCATTCCTCAGAAAACAAATTCCGCGTCCATGAGATTTTTTTTATTTATTCAGTATTTAATAAGAGAATAAAAAATTCCCGGAGGAAAAATGAAGCAAAAGCAGGTTTTACGCATTCGGACAGCGTTGATTATCATCGCAGTCCTGTCAATGGCCAACGCCTTGCACTCCCAGGCAGGGAGGTTGGCGCCCCTGAGCAAAATCAAGGTCATGGGCGAAGTGACGATGATCAAAGGCGATTCTGGAGCCTGGGTGATTTCCCCCTGGTTCAGCGTTACGCGCGACGGCACTCCCGTAAGCAAACTGAACGTGAGCGTGGAGGGCTTCCGGCTGCGCGAGACCATGCCAGGCCAGTACGCCGGTATCCGCATCACGACCCTCACGCCTGCGACCGGCAATACGCTGCATTTTTCGATCGCCTCGCGGTTTATTCCCTCCTCCACGCCGGTGCTGACCGAGAAGATCGCCATCAGCGGCTCGGCCGTAATCGGATCCCTGGCAGCGATCACCCAACCCATTGCCGGTTCCAGTCTCAACGCGGCCGCTCTCGGCACGGCGCTTGTTGTCGCCTGGACCGGCGGCGTGCCTCCATTTGCCCTGGGGCTGCTGAAACCGTCGGGCGGCGCTTTTTTGGAAATATTCAGCCAAAAAGGGCTGCCGGAATACAGTTTTTCCCTGCCCGCCACCTTGTTCCTGCCGGGCATTACCTACCACATCGTGGTCTCGTACAATATGGAGCCATTTGTCTTGAAAACAAATGTCTTGAAGCCAGCGGACCACGTTATGCCATTTTTATTCGACAAGTCTTCGGCCGTCTCCCTGCGCTGTTCGGTCATTTCAAATATTTCCATTATTTAGAAAAACAGGCGGAAAACAGTCCTCCGGCCCAGGCAGGCAGATTGCATTTGACAAAAGAACCGAGGTCTTCTAAAATTCTTTAGCCAATATTTTTCAAAAGGCAGCCAGCATGGAAGATAAAAAAGAAACCACCGTTCAAAGGCTCAGGAAACGGTTGGGCAAGATCCTCGTCCCTCCATCCTTTGCGGATGAGGAGGAAAATCGCCTGGCCGGCATCTTGAATATGATCCTGTGGCAGGGATTGCTGGCATTGGCTCTGGTTGCGGCGGCCACGGCCGCGGCAGCCCAATACAGCAAGAGCCTGAAGATGGTCGCCGGCGGCATCATGGCGCTGCTGCTTCTCTTCCTCCTGCGCACGGGTCGCCTGCGCTTCACTATTTTCCTGACCTTCCTCTCCATGCTGGCCCTGGTGACTTGCCTGCTATTCACCGGAGACGGCATCCACGACCTTGCTTCCATGCTCTATCCGGTGATCATCGTCATCGCCGGATTGCTGCTCCGGCCCAAGGAGTTCGCGGCGATCGCCGTCCTGTCCATGCTGTCGGCTGCCTTCATCATCATTTCCGAAATTTCCGGGCTGATCGACAGATCGGGGCAGAGCAAAACAACGGTTTTCGTTTTGATATCCATCATAGCGATTTTTCTCCTGGCTTCCATTTCCGTGCGCTTGTTGGTTTCCGACCTGATGCGCAGCCGGGCCCGTGTTCAGCAGCACGAGCAGGAGCTGCGGGAAACCAATATCCGCTTGCAGCATGAAATCGCTGAGCGCAGGCAAGCGGAGGCATCCTTGCGCGAAAGCGAAACCCGTTTCCGCGTCATGGCCGATTCGACCTTCGAAGGCCTGTGTTTATCTGAAAACGGAGTCATCCTTGACGCCAATTCCAGTCTGGTCCGGCTGTTCGGCTGTGCGCCCCAGGACATCATCGGCCGAAAAATCAGCGACTTTCTGGGTCCGGAAACTGCGGAGACGGTTAACCAACAGCTGCAATCCGAATCCAGCACGCCCTATGAGTACCTGATCAGGAGCCGGGACGGCTCCCTTTTCCCGGTTGAAGCCCGGAGCAAAACGATCCCCTTCCGGGGGCGGACCGTACGCGTCACGGCTTTCAACGACATTTCCGAGCGCCAGCGCAACGAAGAGGAGCACCGCATCCTGGAAGCCGAGATCCGCCAGAATCAGAAACTGGAAAGCCTGGGCACCCTGGCCGGCGGCATCGCCCACGATTTCAACAACATCATCTCGATCATCGGCGGCCACACCGCCGCCCTGGCCGGCAGACTGAAGGGCCATCCCGCGGCGCAGACCACCCTGCATACGATCAGCGAAGCCGCCGAACGAGGCAGCGCCATGGTCAGGCAGATCCTGACCTTCGCCCGCAAATCCGAGGCTGAATTCCGCTCGCTCAAAATCCAGGAGATGATCGCCGAACTGGTCAAGATGCTGCGCGTGACTTTTCCACGAACCATCGCCATCACCTGTTCCTGTCCTCCCGAATTGCCCCCGGTCTGGGTGGATCCGAGCCAGTTGCACCAGGCCTTGCTCAATTTGTGCATCAACGCCCGCGACGCCATGGCGGGCACGGGCAAACTGGAGATCGACACCGCCCTGATCGACGGAGGTGAGATCGCCTCGCGCTTTCCAGCCGCCGAGGGCAAGCGCCTGATCCATATCCGGATCAGCGACACCGGCGTGGGCATGGACGAAAAGACCCGTTCCCGCATCTTTGAGCCTTTTTTCAGCACCAAGGGCCGGGGGCGGGGCACCGGACTGGGACTGGCCGTCGTCTATGGAGTGGTCAAAGCGCACAAAGGCTTTATCGAAGTCGACAGCCAGCCCGGCCGGGGCTCGTCTTTTTCACTTTATTTGTCCGCATCGGAGTCCCAGGCTT
>JADFDP010000022.1 GCA_018262835.1 Candidatus Aminicenantota bacterium | reverse complement strand
ATCATCTCCCGCTCCGAGCGAACATTGTACAAAAACAACAGGATCATCATCTTCATGATCACCGGCGGCGGCACCGATACATTGCCGTTATAACCGTACTTTTCCTTTAATAAACCGTACATGAAATCAAGATTGATTGTCTCCTTCAACTTGCGCAAAGGATGATTCTTCCTGATCTTCTTTTCCAGATTGAAATGGTAAAACAGCTTCGCGTTGTTTGGACTCTCAATCCCGATCATGACGTGCCCCCGATTGGATGCTTCATGATGGAATTGTCCCATACCAAAGACTTTTTAGCAATATCTCTTCATCGGAAAATCATATTATTTAATCAATATATTTTCGATTTGGGCAACAGTCCGTCGAGACCTGACCCCGATGGTACTCCCGATGGTACTCGTTGCGAGTTTGTCCAGCAAATAGCTCTGTTCAGCAAGTGATCAAGGGTTATGTTGGCCGTTGCCAATACTATATTTAAAAAACCCATTAATTATTGAAACAAACATTCTACCGTTTGTGTTGATTATCATGTTTGAAACTCAGAACACGAGTGAAAATTTTGATGTGGAGCGAAACGATTTTAAAATTGTGTCATGTCTGAAAATACCAAAAAGGGCAGGTGTGCATTATGAGCGGAATAACGATGAAAATTCGAAATCCATTTTTGGTTATTATTTGGAGTTTAGGTTTATTTGTTCTCATGCATGTATGGCAGTACTTGGGATCATTGATTGCGGCCCGTATGAGCAACGCAACTTTTGAATCAGTAATAAGTGGCAAATTTATTTCTCCACTTACGATATTTATTTTGGGATTTATTGCTGCGTTTGTAGGAATTCCATTGGTTGTTGTGATTGTGAAATTCCTATGGAGACGTTCTTTTTCATGGATGTGCTTTCAATTAGAAGGCAAACATTTTTTTAAGGGATTTCTGTGGGGATTAATTTTTCCAGCTATAATTTTGGCTGTTTTTATTTTTATTGGAAATGCATCAATCACACGATTTCCTTCCCGATTTCCTACTGTCAATTCCATATTCATTATTTTGGGCAGTTTTGGACTCACATTGTTTACCTCAATTTCAGAAGAAGTTGTGTTCAGAGCTATGATAGTCAGGGAAATTGCCGTAAAATGGAATTGGCTGATTGCTTCATTGTTGGGAGGTATTGTTTTTGGATTCATGCATTTGCTATCCATTCTCAATAAAGTCACAATTATTAACGCCTTATGGATATTATTGGCAGCTGTTATCGCAAGCATATTGTTTACAGCAATGTATGTTCGGTTTCATTCGCTTTGGGTACCTATTGGATTTCATATGGGGTGGAATTTTTGTTTGCAAGCGATTCTTGGTACAACAATGAGCGGGAAAGAATCGACATTTGGAATGTTTACTTCGAATTTATCCGGAAATATGTTTATTACCGGAGGACAATTTGGAATCGAAGCATCAATTTTAACAATGCTGTTTTATGTAACAATTGCATTTTTTTTGACAATAAAAATCGGTCAAGGAAAAATTGTCTTGCTGAATAAAAAAATCATTAATTGATTCAAGGGAAAAAATCTGAATGGCTCGATCGTGAGATTTTGTGGCTGGCTAGGCAAATTTTTCCCCGACAGATCGTAGTATTTGTTTGTTGCCGGCAACAAACCAGGTGAGGATATCATGAAAGATTCCCGGCAAGCAACCGAATTAAGAGATACTTTTGTGGCCAGCATTCACCAAGTCCAGGGAATCCTGCATCGGATCTGCTCGCTCTATACCTGGACACCTGAAGAACGGCAGGACTTGTGGCAGGAAATACTTTTGCAACTTTGGCGAACCTATCCCACCTTCCGTGGCCACTCGCAGTTCTCCACCTGGCTGTACCGGGTGGCGTTGAACACCGCACTGATGCATCGGAGGAGCCGGATGCGACGGAATCCCACCATGTCGATAGATGAAATCGAGCCACCGGCTGCTCCCGAAAACATGTCCGGATCGGAACATGGAGTCAGGTTGCTAACCGGCTCCATCCGTGAACTTGAGCAGCTTGATCGGGCTGTGATCCTGCTGAGGCTGGAGGAGAAGAGCTACCAGGAGATCGCCGAAATCACTGGTTTGAGTGAGGGTGCGGTCAGTCTCAGACTCGTTCGCATCCGGGAAAAATTGCGGAAGGCCCTGGCAAGCAAAGGTTATTCAGGAGAAAATTATGTCGGATGAACACGATTTACAAGCGTTGTGGAAGATGGAGACAACCGATGGGCGGACCGTCGATGCTGTGGATATCGCCAGCAGTCTGGCCTGCCACACCAATAGGCAATTCCTGACTGTCAAATTATTCCTTTGGATCGGTTTAGGTATACTTGGTGTTACCTTTGCCCTGGATGTGGCGAACACATTTGGCTATTGGGGGGGCGGTGCGATCTGGTTTGTACAAGTCGGGATGGCGCTCTTGGCCGTAGTTTTCACAGTTTATGGGATTTGCCTGTTGGCCGACATAGAAAAACTGGAACGTGCCGATGAAAACTTGCTGGAACGGTTGCGACGGCTCCGGCGTATCTTCCGGCGGAGAGTGGAAATATGGAATCTTATGTGGGCAGCCTCCGTGCCGCTCATGATTTTTGCCATCAACTCGGCGGTAGATAATCAGAATGGCCATTTCCAAATCAACCGTCCGGGATTGTTCACGGCCATCCAGATAGCCAGCTTCATCTTCATATATGCAGTGACGCGGATCGGCCAATACCCCCTGGTCAGCGAGATAAAAATTCTTATGGCCGAGCTGGAACGGGGGAATGGGGAGGAGATCGCAACCTTGCCGGCTCGCCGCCGGCGCTGGCGGTTCTGGTTCGCGGTCCTGTGTGTTGTGTTGATCTCACTGCTGCTTTGGGCGGCCTGGCAAACCTGGATATTGGCCCATTAGCTCAACAAGATGCTGGTTGCTGAAATCAACAGGGTGAAAGACGTTTTAACTTTCTTCGCCAGAAAAGAGGTTTTTTCGGATGATGAAATAAAGAGTATAAATTTATAGACCGCCTGAATGAAAGGCAGGCCTTTTTTTTTGAGCCGACATATTATATAATAATAATAGGTCTGCAATGTTTTCAGATGTTCAATGTCCAGGACAGACAAATCATTTCTGCCAAGATAGGCGGATGATTTGTGCTATCCTTTAGGGAGTAACGATTCATGATGTCAAAGACAGAGCCGAAGTTGGCCGACAAACCTGTTGTCCTGCTGACCGGGATCGCCGGCTTCATCGGCTTTCACTTCGCCCGCCGGCTCATGGCCGAGGGGCATCGGGTCATCGGCATCGATAATGTCAACGACTATTATGACGTGGAGCTGAAATATTCCCGTTTGCGGCAGCTCGGTTTTTCGGACGCCGATACGGACCGGCTGCGCCAAAAGTCCGAGGCCAGGCTGGAGTTGCCGGATCTGGTGTTTTACAAGGTCGATTTGCAGAAGCGGGGGGAAACCGCCGAAATTTTCAAAAATGAAAAACCGGAGCTGGTGGTGCATTTGGCCGCACAGGCCGGCGTGCGCTTTTCCCTGCAAAACCCCTGGGCCTACATGGACAGCAATATCCTCGGTTTCATGAATATCCTGGAAAACTGCCGCCAGCATCCGGTCCGCCACCTGGTCTACGCCTCTTCTTCGTCGGTTTACGGCGGCAACCAGATCCAGCCTTTTTCGGTCCGCCATAACGTCGACCACCCCCTTTCCCTCTACGCGGCCAGCAAGAAAGCCAACGAGTTGATGGCCCACAGCTATTCCCACCTCTTTCAGATCCCGACCACCGGGCTGCGTTTTTTCACCGTTTACGGGCCCTGGGGCCGTCCGGACATGGCTTTGTTCATCTTCACCCGAAAGATCCTGCGCGGCGAGGCCATCGAAGTCTACAACTTCGGCAGCATGAAAAGGGATTTCACCTATATCGATGACATCATCGAGGGCGTGTGGCGCGTCATGAACAGGATCCCCGCGAAGGATCCGGGCTGGGACGGCAAAAATCCCGATCCCGGCTCCTCAGCGGCGCCCTATCTTTTATTCAATATCGGGAACCACCAGCCGGTGGACCTGCTTCATTTTATCGGGCTCATCGAAAAAAAACTGGGCCGGGAAGCCAAAAAAATCCTGCTTCCCCTGCAGCCCGGCGACGTGAAGGAGACCTGCGCCGATATCGAAGATCTGCGCCGCCATGTGGGATTTGCGCCGGCAACCCCGGTGGAAACCGGTGTGGCGCGTTTCATCGACTGGTATACGGCTTATTATGGAAAGTAAAAACGGGCCGGCATCTTCCGGCAAAGGCTTTTGGCTCAAGGAGCGGCAATGAAATTTGCGAAGAACATCCTGTGCATCGGGGCCGGTTACGTGGGCGGCCCGACCATGGCCGTCATCGCCTCCAAGTGTCCCGGCTGCAAAGTGACCGTGGTGGACATCAACGAAGAGAGGATCCGGCGCTGGAATTCGGACGACCTGCCGATCTTTGAACCCGGGCTGCTGGACGTGGTGCGTTCGGCGCGCGGCCGCAACCTGTTTTTTTCCAATGATGTCGTTGAGGGGATCAAAGCCGCCGATATCATTTTTGTTTCGGTCAACACGCCGACCAAAACGTTCGGCTATGGAGCGGGCATGGCTTCCGATCTGCAATATTGGGAGAAAACCGCGCACGAGATCGTGGCCAATTCGGACCGCTCCAAGATCATCGTCGAAAAAAGCACCCTGCCGGTGCGCACCGCCGAGGCCATGGAGCGCATTTTGCAGGAAAATAAAAAGGGGATCCATTTCGAAGTGGTATCCAACCCGGAATTCCTGTCCGAGGGATCGGCGATCATGGACCTGCTGGAGCCGGACCGGGTTTTGATCGGCTCGCGGCAGACCGAATCGGGCCGAAAAGCCGCGCAGGAGATCGCGGCCATTTTCGCCCACTGGGTGGCGCCGGGAAAGATCATCACCGCCAACCTGTGGTCGGCCGAACTTTCCAAGCTGGTGGCCAACGCCTTCCTGGCCCAGCGCATTTCTTCGATCAATGCCATTTCGGCCCTGTGTGAGAAGACCGATGCCGATGTGGGAGAAATTTCCTATGCCGTGGGCAGCGACACGCGGATCGGTTCGCGTTTCCTGAATGCCAGCATCGGCTTTGGCGGTTCCTGCTTTAAAAAGGACATTCTGAATCTGGTCTACATTTGCCGCAGCTACGGCTTGAACGAAGTGGCCGATTATTGGCAGGCGGTGATCATGATCAACGAATACCAGCAGGAACGTTTCGTCAGAAAGATCATCAAGGAAATGTTCAATACCATCGTCGGCAAAAAGATCGTGCTGCTGGGCTTCGCCTTCAAGGCCAACACCGGCGATACGCGGGAATCACCCGGCATCCACGTGGCCAGGAAACTTCTCGAGGAGCGGGCGGAGCTGGTGATCTCGGACCCGCAGGCGCTGGCCAATGCCCGCAAGGACCTGGCCGGCCTGGCCGGTTCGGTGGAATATGAGCCCGATCCTTACCGGGCGGCCGTGGACGCGCAAGGCCTCGCCGTGATCACCGAATGGGAATCTTTTAAAAAACTCGACTTTGCCAGGATCTTCGCTTCCATGCGCAAACCGGCCTTTGTGTTCGATGGGCGCAATATCCTGGACCATCAGCAACTTTTCAGCATCGGCTTCAATGTTTTTCCGCTGGGCAAACCGAATTTGACCCATTTCAAATAAACGTTGGCCGGGTCTGGCGGTTAAGGAGAAGGCATGTGCGGAATCATCGGTTATTGCGGCGGCAAGGCGGCAAAACCTATTTTGCTGGACGGCCTGAAACGGCTGGAGTACCGCGGCTACGATTCGGCCGGCCTGGCGGTGGCCGACGGTAAAAAGCTGGCCGTCATCCGCGCCGTGGGCAAGGTTTCCGACCTGGAAAAAAAGGGAATCGCCCGGCCGTTGCCGGGGCATTTCGGCATCGCCCATACGCGCTGGGCCACCCATGGCCGGCCTTCGGAAGAAAACGCCCATCCGCACTGTGATTGCCAGGCGAAGATCGCCATCGTGCACAACGGCATCATCGAAAACTACCTGGACCTGAAAGAGGAATTGCTCGCTAAAAAGCATGTGTTCAAATCGGAAACCGATAGCGAAGTGGTGGCCCATTTGATCGAGGAATATTATGCCGGAGATCTGGAAATGGCGGTGTTGAAAACCGTCCAGCGCCTGGAGGGGACCTTCGGCATCGCCGCCATCCATGCCGACAATGACCGCCAGGTGGTGATCGTCAAGCGGGGGAGCCCGATCATCATCGGCATTGGCGAGGACGAGTATTTTGCCGCCTCCGACGCCAATGCCATGCAGCCCTACACCCAGAAGATCATCTCCCTCAACGACGACGAGATGGCCGTGCTGCATGCGGCCGGATACCATATCAAGAACCTGAACAATGAATTTTTGCAGAAGGAGATCGAGATCCGCGAAAGCCGCGACGACCTGGCCGATAAAAAAGGTTTCGAGCATTATATGCTCAAGGAGATATTCGAGCAGCCGGAAAGCATCGAGAACGCCTTCCGCGGGCGGATCATCGAGACCGAGGGTGTTTCCAAGCTGGGCGGGCTCGAACCGGTCATGGAGCGCTTGAAAAGCCTGAAAAAAATCGTGATCGTTTCCTGCGGCACCAGCTATTACGCCGGATTGCTCGGCCGCTATATCTTTGAGAGCCTGTCGGATCTGCACGTTGAAGTGGAGGTGGCCTCGGAATTTCGCTACCGGAAATTGAAAATCGACAAGAACACCGCGATCCTCGCCCTGTCGCAATCCGGGGAAACGGCCGATACCATCGCCGCTATCCGCGAAGCCAAGCGCAAGGGGGCGCTGATCCTCGGCATCGTCAACGTGGTGGGATCGGCCATCGCCCAGATCACCGACGCCGGGGTCTACAACCATGCCGGTCCGGAGTTCGGCGTGGCCTCCACCAAGATCTACACCTCACAGCTGGTGGTACTGACCCTGATGGCCCTGCTCATCGGCCGCTACCAGGGCCTCTCGTTCACCGAGGGCAGCGCCATGATCCAAGCCATCAAGAAACTGCCGCGCCAGGTCAAAAAAATCCTTACCGATATGGAACACATCAAGAAAATAGCCCTGGACTATGCGCAATACAAGGATTTTCTTTTTATCGGCCGCTTGTTCAATTATCCGACCGCCATGGAAGGAGCCCTGAAATTAAAGGAGATCTCTTATATCCACGCCGAAGGTTATCCGGCCGGGGAAATGAAGCACGGACCCATTTCTCTGATCGACGAGAAGTTCCCTACCGTGGCCATCGTCTCCCAGGACTGCACGTTTGAAAAAATGCTCAGCAACATCCAGGAGATCAAGGCGCGCAACGGCAGGGTCCTGGCCGTGGCCAGCCAGGGCAGCAGCAGGATCGGCGATGTATGCGACGATGTCATCTGGGTTCCCGAAACCCTGGCTATCCTGCAGCCGGTCCTGAATATCGTGCCGCTGCAGCTTTTCGCTTATTTCATCGCCCGCAGCAAAGGCTGCGACATCGACAAGCCGAGGAACCTGGCCAAATCGGTCACGGTGGAATGAACCGACCATGATTTTAAATAAAAAGCTCGAGGAACATCCATGAAAGGAATCATCCTGGCCGGCGGCCACGGCACCCGGCTTCATCCCATCACCCAGGTGATGTGCAAGCAGCTGCTCCCGGTTTATGACAAGCCCATGATCTATTATCCGCTTTCCACGTTGATGCTGGCCGGCATCCGCGACATATTGATCATTTCCACTCCGGCCGACCTGCCCCGCTTCCAAGCCCTTTTTGGCAGCGGTGACCAGCTGGGGATCCGTTTCTCTTACCGGATCCAGGACCAACCGCGCGGCTTGGCCGACGCTTTCCTGGTCGGCGAGGAATTCATCGCCAATGAACCGGTCTGCCTGGTCCTGGGCGACAACATTTTTTATGGTCACGGCTTGGTCGAATTGCTGCGGCAGGCCGCGGCCCGGGAAGGGGCGACCATTTTCGGCTACGCGGTCAAAGATCCGGAACGCTATGGCGTGGTGGAAATCGACGCGCAATACAGGGCGCTGGCCATCGAGGAAAAACCGGCCCGCCCCCGTTCCAACCTGGCCGTGGTCGGCCTGTATTTTTACGACCGCGACGTGGTGGCCGTCGCCAAATCGCTCCGGCCTTCGGAGCGGAACGAGCTGGAGATCACCGACCTGAACCGCGCCTATTTGGCAAAAGGCAAGCTGAAGGTGCAAATACTGGGGCGCGGTTTCGCCTGGCTGGATACCGGCACCCACGAGTCCCTGGTCAACGCCACCATGTTCATCAAGACCGTGGAGGATCGCCAGGACCTCAAGATCGCCTGCATTGAGGAGATCGCCTTCAAGAACGGCTGGATCGGACGCGAGCAATTGAAGCGGCTGGCGCTGCCCCTGCAAAAAAGCGGCTATGGCAGCTATCTCACGCGTGTGGCCGATGAACGGGCATGATGCCTCCGGCCGCTCATCCCGGGCCATTGAATCCTGATCCCGGAATCTGGCTGGTCGGCGCCAAGGGCATGCTGGGACGGCAGCTGGCCCTTGAATTCGAGAAAAGAAAATTCGTTTTTTTCGCCAGCGACCAGGAAGTGGATATTTGCCGACGGCAAAGCCTGCAGGATTTTGCCCGGGGTAAAAAGATCGGCTGGATGGTCAATTGCGCCGCTTACACGGCGGTGGACCGGGCCGAATCCGAGCCGGAAAAGGCCTTGGCCATCAATGCCGCCGGCGTCGAGAACCTGTCGCGGCTGGCCGCCGAAATGGGGGCCAGGCTGATCCACTTTTCCAGCGATTATGTTTTCGCCGGCGACCAGAAAGAGCCATATCGGGAGAACGCGCAACCCCGGCCGTTTTCGCGATACGGCTGGAGCAAATGGCAGGGAGAGATCAAGCTGGCGGCCCATCACGACGCTTTTTTCCTTTTTCGCATCAGCTGGTTGTACGGCGTGTATGGGCCCAATTTTGTCCATACCATGCTGAGAATTTTCCAGGAAAAAGAGACGGCGCGCGTGGTCAATGACCAGTTCGGTTCTCCGACCTATGCCGCGGCCTTGGCTGAAAATATCGCCGGCCTGATCGGGGCCGACAGCGGCCGCTGCGGCGTGTACCACTATTGCGACGGCGGCGCGATCACCTGGTTTGATTTCGCTTCGCACATCATGGACCTGGCGCTGGAATTCGGAATGATCCCCAAAAAGATCCCCTTGGTGGCCGTTTCCACCTCTGCCTATCCAACCGCCGCGGTCAGGCCCCGCTATTCGGTTCTGGACAGCGGCAAGGCCGTGCGCGAATTGGGTTTCCAGGTACGGGACTGGCGAATGAATTTAAAATGCTTTTTTCTGGAAAAAGCGCGGCTTAAGGATTCCCCATGATGAGACCGGGGCAAAGCGGCAGGCGGCTGGCTTTGGCTTTCCTGTTGCTGCCTCTTTTCTTGGATCTTCGCGGCGCCGAAGTCCAGATCACCTGCGTGCCGCTCCAGGTCACTGCGCGGCAGGGCGAAAAAGTTACTTTGAACTTCACCGTCAGCAACCGTTCCGTCTACACGCTGAACCAGGCCGGCAATTTTTTCATTTCCTACCATGCCCGCGACCTCTCCGGCCGCCTGGTGCGCTTTGACAACCGGCGTTTCAAGCTGCCCGTGGCCGTCAAGCCCGGGTCCACGGCGCATTTCGCCGTTGCCGTTTACTTCAGCCTAGTTCCCGGCGCCTACCGGCTGGAGTGGGACCTGGTGCGCGAGGGGGAATTCTGGGGCCGTGACAAAAAATGGGGCTCCTGTTTTTTCGGGCTGCGACTGCTGCCGCTGGCAGCGCCGGATTTCCGCAATGCCCGCCTGCCGACGCTTTATGATAGCGGCCGGGATTGGCTTGACCGGGAGCAATACCTCCTGCGCCAAATCTTCTGCAACAACGAGATCCGCATGAACGGCAGGTTCTTCGGCTTCGCCGCCGGCACCGACTACCCGCAGGTATGGATTCGCGATACGTCCACCATGCTGGGCTATGCCCGGTTTTTTTACCCCCCGGCCGATTTGCAGGTCATCGTGGAGCGTTTTTTCCTGACGCAAAGCCCGGGAGGGGAGATCCAGGACTGGGTGGACACGGCCGGGCGCTGCGACAAGAACACGGTGGAGACCGATCAGGAAAGTTCCCTGGTGCTCGCCGCATTCCAATTGGCCCTCTGCGACCCCGGCTGGCTGGCCGGCGAGGTGGCCGGCGCCTCCCGTTTGCTCAGGCTGGACAAAGCCCTGGAATGGGTCTGGCAAAACCGGCGCGACCGGGATCGGGGGCTGATCTGGAGCGGTTTTACCGCCGATTGGGGCGACGTGGAGAGGTCCTACGCCGACCAGCGGGCCATCAAGCTTTCCGACCGCTCGCAACGGACGTATTCCACCTACACGCAGGCACTCTTCATCCAGGCGGCGCGGAAGCTGGTCCTCATGGCCGGGCGGCTGGGCAACAAGGGCATGGCGGACAGGTGGCGCCAACGCGAAAAGAGCGTAGCGGCCGAATGCCGGCGGCAGCTCTATCTTCGCGACCTGGGCTATTTCCTTGTCCACCGCGTCGACGGCAAGGACGATGTTCTCAGCTGGGAACGGAACATCCTGGCCGTGGGCGGCAACGCCGAGGCCATCCGGGCCGGCCTGCTGGATAAAATGGAGATCGCCCGGCTGCTTCAGGTTCTGGAAAAACGACGCCGGCAATTCGGTCTGCGCACGGTTTCCTTCACTTTGCTGCCGCCGTATCCCGAAGGATTTTTTCCCCACCCGCTGCTGCGCTCGCCCTGGAACTATCAAAACGGGGGCGAATGGGACTGGATCGGCGGCCGGCTGGTATCGGCCCTGTATCAGGCCGGTTTCCGGTCAGAAGCCGAGCGATATTTGCGGGAAATCGTGGATAAAAATCTTGACGAAATGAATATTTTTGAATGGTCCGATAAAAGCGGCGGCGGTCAGGGAGCCCTGTTCTATGCCGGCGCCGCCGGCGTGCTGGGCGAGGCGATCTTCAGCGGCCATTTCGGCCTGCAGGAGGATTTCGACCGCTACACCCTGCCGGCGGGGAAAGATCGCTTCAAGATCGTTGTTGACAAGTCCGGCGACCGCTTTACGGTTGATAATTCCGCAAAGCTGACCATCGATATCACGAACCTTGCAAAAAAAGAGATTTGTCTTTTGACTCAATCGGGGAAAAAGAAAACTTGCATCGCGAAAAAAGGGAAAACGGAGTTCTAAGTTCGTTTTTATGGCCTGCCAAGTATCTACTTCTTTAATTTCGAACGTCGAACCTGGTTTTATATCTATCTTCGAAGTTTCAGTGATTCTTTTATGAAGCCGATGATGTCGCCGTCGAGGACATGCTGGACGTCGCCGCGCTCGAGACCGGTGCGGTGGTCCTTGATGCTCTGGTACGGTTGCATCACGTAGGAACGGATCTGGTTGCCCCAGGCGATGCCGCCCTTGCTGTCCTCGATCTTGTCCTTGGCGCGCTGCTGTTTTTTCATTTCCAGGTCGTAAAGCCGCGAGCGCAGCATTTTCATGGCCTGATCCTTGTTCTGGTGCTGGGAGCGCTCGCTCTGGCACTGGGCCACGGTGTTGGTCGGCAAGTGGGTGATGCGCACGGCCGAGTCGGTGCGGTTGACGTGCTGCCCGCCTTTTCCCGATGAGCGGTAGGTGTCGATGCGCAGGTCTTTGGCGTCGATGTCGATGGTGATCGAGTCGTCCACCTCCGGGATGACGAACACAGCGGCGAACGACGTGTGGCGCCGCTTGTTGGCGTCGAAGGGCGAGATGCGCACCAGCCGGTGCACGCCGATCTCTTCCTTAAGGTAGCCGAAGGCGAATTCCCCCTCGTAGCGAACGGTGACGCTCTTGACGCCCGCCTCCTCGCCGGCCAGGATGTCGGTGATCTCGGCCTTGAAGCCGAGGCGCTCGCCGAAGCGCAGGTACATGCGCAGCAGGATCTCGGCCCAGTCCTGGCTCTCCGTGCCGCCGGCGCCGGGGTGGATGCTTAAAAAGGCGTTGCTGGCATCGCTCTCGCCGTTGAGGTAATGCTTGACCTCGGTCTCCTCGACGTATTCCTGGAAATGGGCCATTTTTTCTTCCAGTTCGGGGAGCAGGTCGGGATCCTCGTCGATCAATTGGAAATAGGTTTCCAGTTCTTCGATGATGAAGCCCAGTTTGCCGTCCACATGCAGAAAACTGTTCAGGATCTTTTTTTCCTTCTGCAGGCGCGCCGATTCCTGGGGCTTGCTCCAGATGGCGGGATCGGTCAGCTTGGCATCAATTTCCTTTATGCGTTCGGACTTTTGGGGTATTTCAAAGAAACCCCCTGAGGTCGGAGGCCTTCTGCTTCAATTCGGCGAACAGGGTTTTAAGTTGAACAAGTTCCATGCATGGATTGTAGCGGGTTTTGTCTGAAGCGTCAAGCTGATGAACGAAGATGTAAATGAGTAGAAGGGTTAATGGGAAGATGGGTTAAGATAAAAGCAAGAGATCGCTGTCAGTGCTGTTGCCCCATCAACCCTTTTACCCATCAACACATGCGAGGCCATTTGCTCAAAGACTAGATTTATACTATAATTTCATCGATTTTGCCGGTTATACAAGGAAAAAATGAAAGAAATCCTGGAACGGGTTCATATCGTGCTGGTCGAGCCCAAGAACGCGGGCAATATCGGCTCGGTGGTGCGGGCCATGAAGAACATGGGCCTGTCCCGCCTGCACCTGGTCAATCCCGTCCCCTTCCGCGACGAAGCGGAACAGAGAAAGATGGGCTACCGCTCGCAGGAGATCATCGCCGCCGCCCGCGAATTCACCAGCCTTTCGGACGCGCTGCACGGCATCTCGCAGGTGTTCCTGGCCACGGCCAAAAAGGGCAAGTGGAAAAAGGATTTCCTTTCGCCGTCCCAGGCCGCGGCGCGCATCGCCGCCGGCACGGCTGAGAAGATCGCCCTGGTCTTCGGCCGCGAGGACAAGGGAGTGACCACGGACGAGAGCCAGCTGGCCAATTTTTTCATCCGCATCCCCATGGCCGGCACCTACCCGTCGCTCAACCTTTCCCAGGCGGTGATGGTGGTCGCCTACGAAGTGTACAAGGCGGTCAATGAAAGCGGGCCGGTGGACGGCCTGCCGCGCATGGCTGAAAAGCGAGCCTTCGAGCGGCTGACCGACAACATCTGGGACCTGATGAAAAGCCTGGAGGTACGCGAGCCCAATAATGGCCTGTTCCACCGCTCGCTGAAGCGGGCCCTGAGCCGCACGCGCTGGACCAACGCCGACGTGGCCGTGTTCGACCGCTTCTGCAAGCAGGTGCGCTGGTATGCCGAGTCCCGCTGCCGCCGCCCCGGGGAAGAGGATAAACAAAAACCATGAGATTTTTCAATACCCTGACCCGCCGCCTGGAGGAGTTCCGCGAGATCGAAAAGGGAAAGATCGGCCTCTATACCTGCGGACCGACCGTCTACGATTACCCGCACATCGGCAATTACCGCTCCTACGTGTTCGAGGACCTGGTCAAGCGCTTCTTCATATTTTCCGGATACCGAGTCCGCCACGTGATGAACATCACCGACATCGACGACAAAACCATCCGCAAGGCCAATGAGCTGGGAGTGCCGCTGGCCGAGGTGACGCAAAAGTTCATCGACGCGTTTCACGGCGATCTCCGCCGTTTGAACATCCTCAAGGCCGACGTCTACCCGCGTGCCACCGAGCATATTCCGGAAATGTTGAGCCTGATTGCCGTGCTGCTGGACAAGGGATTTGCCTACAAAAAAGACGGATCGGTCTACTTCAGCATCGAAAGCTTCAAAGAATACGGCCGCTTGGCCAACATCGACCGGGACAAACTGAAGCCGGGTGCCGCCGTCGATAGCGATGAATACGACAAGGAAGCGGTACAGGATTTCGTGCTCTGGAAAGGCAGGAAATCCGGAGAGCCATCCTGGCCGGCCGCGTTCGGCGAGGGGCGGCCCGGCTGGCACATCGAATGCTCGGCCATGAGCATGAAGTACCTGGGAGCGCATTTCGACATCCACATGGGCGGCGTGGACAATATTTTCCCGCACCATGAAAACGAGATCGCCCAGTCCGAATGCGCCAATGGCCGCACCTTCGTCAATTACTGGCTGCACTGCCAGCATCTGGTGGTGGACAACAGGAAAATGTCGAAATCGCTGGGGAATGTTTATACCATGGACGACTTGCGGCAGCGCGGCCTTGATCCCATGGCCGTGCGCTATCTCCTCATTTCCAGCCACTACCGGAAGCTGCTGAATTTTACTTTTGCCGGTCTGGAAATGGCGGGTCAGGCCTTGAACCGCATCAAGAACTTCATTTTTTCCCTGAAAAACGTGCGGGCCGAGGGGGACGCCGACCCCGATTTGTGCGCCGCCATCGACGCCAGCCTGAACGCCTTCAGGAAGAACATGGCCGACGATTTCAACGTTTCCGGCGCCCTGGGCGTGATGTTCGACCTGATTCACGAGGTCAACCCGCGCCTGAATGCGTTGAGCCAAAAGGATGCCGCCAACGTTCTCGATTATTTGCAGCGCCTGAACACGGTTCTGGGCGTACTGGATCAGGGAGAATCCGCACCCCTGGCCGCGGACATAGAGGAAAAAATCGCCCAACGCGAAAAAGCCAGGAAAGGCAAGGATTTTGCTCTGGCCGACGCCATCCGCGCCGAATTGAAAAAGCAGGGAATCGTACTTCTCGACACCCCCGACGGCGTGAAATGGAAAAAAGAATAGAATGCTTTTGCCCGCTCAGGCGGCAAAATTACTTCTCAAAAGCGTCGCGGATGTAGCGGACCAGTTTTCTGAGCAAAGTGTCCTTTTTGCCGGTCTTTTGTTTTTTAGCAATCGCTTCCTTGCATTCTTTGATGCGAAAGGTAATGTCGTTGTAAGCCGGGTTTAATTTTTTTGCTTTTTCGTAGAACTCCATGGCTTTACGGAAATTGCCGGCTTTGAAGTAATTCTCGGCGGCGTAAAACCAGGCATCGTCGTAATTGGGATCGCGCTTGATGGCGTCAGACAGATATTTTTCGGCCGCGTAATAATTTTTCCTGACCGTCAGGATGATGCCCAGATAAATCAGCAGGAAGACATTGTGCTTGTTGAGCTTGTAGGCTTCATGGAATTTTTCCCCGGCCTGGAGGTAGTTGTCCTTGCACAGCGCGTAGACCCCCTGGTTGTAAAAAAACTTGCCCAGCTGATCGCTGGAGAACAGGCTCATCTCCAGTTTCTTGTCGCCGGCCTGGTAAATTTTCAGGAGCTTGAGGAATACCTCGTGAAAGCGCATGAATTCCTCTTTCAATATGTCCTGGTTGACGATGATGCGCTGGAATTTGATCTGCAGGGTTTTTTCCAGGTATTTTTCAAGGACCGCGGCGATCGGCGCCCCTTTGCCCAAATTGAAAAGACGCAAAAGTTCTTCTAAATATTCGGTGCTCTCCATGAGGGAAATTTTAGCACAATTGGCTATAAATTAAAATCCTTTTTCAAGAGGTGAAAGACTTCCATGGTATTGGCCCGGGTCTTGGCGAATGAGCCGCTGCTGTCAATGGCGTAATTGGCCACTTTCAGCTTTTCCTTCAGCGGGAACTGCGACTGGATGCGTTTTGCGGCTTCGGTCCGCGTCAGCTTGTCGCGGGCCATGGCCCGGCGAAGCTGTTCGGCGGCCGACGTATAAACCACGATGATCTTTTCAAATTCATGGTAGATGCCCGATTCAAGCAGCAGGGCCGATTCGTAGATCAGAAAGTCGTAAATCCTGGTTTCGGCAATGGCGCGGATCTTGCTGTGGCGTTCCTCGCTGACCAGCGGATGCACGATCCTGTTGATGAAATTCCGCATTTCGTGGTCTTCAAAAAGCATTTCGCTGAATTTTTTCTTGTCGAGCCCATTTTCCTGGTCGCAGATTTCGGGACCGAATGCGGACAGGATCTCCTGCAGAACGGGCGAATCCTTTGTGAAAATGATGTTTTTGGCCAGGTCGTCGGCGCGCATGGTGTAGCAGCCCTGTTCTTCCAGGACTTTCAACACGAAAGTTTTGCCGCTGCAGAAACCTCCGGTCAGGCCGATTGCGTGCATGGACGGGCCGCGGCTTACTTTTTCTGGCCTTTGATAAAATCAGAGAAATTAAAGATCGTATTCTGGTCGGTGACTATGGCCTGGATGTTGGGGGACAAAAGCTTGATATATTCGTACTGGATCAACGAAGGATTGTCGGCCAGGGCCTTGCCCTTCAGGCGCAGGGATTCGGACTCGCCCTCGGCCTCGATGATCTTGCGCTTCTTTTCCAGCTCCTGCTTTTCCAGGACATACTTCATGCGCTGCGCTTCCTGCTGGGCGATCTGCTTGTTTTCGATGGCCTGCTGGAATTCCCGGGAGAACTGCACGTTGCGCAGCAGCACTTCCTCGCAGGTGATGAAATTCTTTTTGAGGGAATCCGCCAGCTTTTTCTCGATTTCGGACTGGATGAGCATGCGCTTGCCCGAATAGACGTCGAGCACCGGGTATTCCGACACGATCATGCGCACGATCGAGCGCACCTGGGGACGGAGGACCTTGTTGACGAAATCGACGCCGAGGCGGCGGTGCAGCTTGTCCAGGTTCTCAAGGTCGGGGTGGTAGCGCACCGAGATGTCGAGCAGCACGGTCTGGCCGTCCGAGGTCAATGCCTGCAGGGAATCGTCGCCCTTGATTTCCCCTTCCAAGGCGGCGATGCTCATGGTGTAAGTCTTGGCCTTGACGTCGTATATGGTGGGTTCCTCGATCAGGGGGACGAGAAAATAGAAGCCCTCGTTAGGGGTCACGCGCAGGTTGCCGGTGGCCTTGTTGAAGATCACCGCCTTTTCGCCGGGATCGACGACGATATAGATCTTGAACATGAAAACCAGCAAGAATATGACGATCAGTCCCACCAGTATGTATTTGCCGATGTTTTTGGTCATGTTTCCTCCCTCTTTAAAGACCTGTTTGATGTTTTCCATGAATTCAGTGTAGTCAATTAAGTTTTTTTTGTCAAGAAATATCCGCCGGCGCCGTTCGCCGGCTTTTTTGTTGCTTGGGGCAGGAATATAATATTTGCCATGTCAACTTTCCGGCCGCTCATTTCGTTATACTGCTTGAACGGGCAAAAATGGAGGACGAGCATGGCCAAGAAAGTGCTGTTTGCAGTGATATTGATTGTCGTCGTCTTATTTGGCAGCGGTTGTTTTAATGTGCAAATCAAGGAGGACGTCGATTTTCCGGCCGGTCTTTTTGCCGCGGCCCGGGAAAAGCTGGCGGTTATGGAAAGGCACAATCCTGACCGCGTCGGCGGGATCGCGAACATGCATGTGCTGGTTTATGACGGCCAGTCCCGGGAACTGGTGCAAGCCGCGCTCCCCATGTGGGCGGTCAGAATGGCAGGCCAGGATGAGAAAAGAGGTCCCCGCCAGCCCGCCCGGGATATGGCCGGCCGTTATGTCGATTTGGACTGGTCCGCTTTGGGGGATATTTCGCGTCTGGGACCGGGATTGCTGGTTCAGGTGGAAGACGGTCGGGAAAATTCCCACGTGCTGGTCTGGCTGGAATGAACGGGCAAGCATGCTTTCATTGCCCGGGGCCGTTGAAGGGCTGATGAGCAAGCCGATGACGATGGTCACGGAGGCAAGCGAACATGACCGGGAATTCGAGCATCAGTTGGCGGCCCGAATCCAGGGTGGTGATCAGGAAGCTTTTGCCGAGCTGGTCCGCCTTTTTCAAAAAAACGTCTTTTCCCTGGCCTATGGGTTTTTCCGCGATCGCGATGACGCCCTGGAAATCGTGCAGGAGACCTTCATGAAGGTATATGAAAAAATAGGCTCTTACCGGCCGGACCATTCCCTGCAAAGCTGGATTTACCGGGTAGCCTACAATTTGTGCGTGGACTTCTACCGGAAATATGCAAAAAAAAGAAAGTTGGAGGACGGCTTCGATAATGTTCCCGCCAGGCAATTGGCCAGCGCCGACGACTGCCAGGCTGCTTGGGAGTCCCGGCAGCTCGACGAAGCGATCGAGCAGGCGGTCAAGAACCTGTCGCGGAAGCAAAAAGAGGTTTTTTCCCTGAAATACCGCCAGGGGCTGAAACTGCGGCAGGTGGCCGAAGTCATGGCGATTTCGCTCGGCACGGTGAAAGCCCTGCATCATCGGGCCCTGAAGCGGATCCGGCGCGAAGTGGCGCCCAGTCCGGGAGGTGAATATGAAAGCATGTCGTGATATCCTGCCGCTGCTCGAATGGCTGGCAGCCGATGAGCTCGAGGACGATCGGCGGCGGCGGGCGGAGACGCACCTGCGTGCATGTCCGGCCTGCAGGCGGGAATTGGCCCGTTGGCGATCCCTGCTCGTCGCGGCCGCCCGGCCGGCCGCCGCGGCCGCCGCGGAGCTGCAAGCCGTCGATTGGGACGCGGTCACCGCCAAAATTCTGGCCGGCGCCGGGGCGCGACCCGCTCCCGGCCGGCGAACCGCGCCGATGTTTTCTTTCGCCTTTCTCGCCGCCGCGGCAGCCCTGATCGCCGTCGTCGGCCTGGGTCTGTTTTTCTGGACCCGCGCCGGCAGAACAACCTTGCCCCTGGGCGGCAGCGGCCCCCGCAGCGGGGACCTGCAGAGCCGGTTGTCGGCGGCAGACGTGGCGCGACTGCAGTCGGGGCTGGCGCGGGAGGAAGTGGTCTCCTATTTGCAGCAAAGCCAGTGGATGCTCACCAATCTGCTCAATGATTGTGCCGGCGAAGATGCGGCCCCCTGGGAAATCCGCTTGTATTCGCAAAAAGCCAAGGAGCTGCTGTTGAAGAAAAAATATTTTCAGCAGAACCTGCCCGCCCGGGAGTGGCTCCAGGTCAGAAATGTCAGCGAGCGGATCGACTGGTTGAATTACGAAATCCTGCAGCTGGAGGAGCGGCAGCTGTGCCGCCAGATCAACCGCCTGCAGCGGGTCATGGAAAATGAAAAATTGTTGCTGAAAATCCGCCTGCTGGAAAGAGATCTCTCTTATCAGCCCTATCAAGAGGTTTAAATGAAAAAGAAATGTTTTGCCCTGGTTTTATTGAGTTGGCTTTTGTCGTGCGTTTTGGCGGCCCAGGCCGGCCAGAATGCTTTTGAAAAGGCAAAGGTGCTGATCTTTGACAAGCAATGGGCGGCCGCATTGAAAGAGCTGGATGAGGTCATCGTCAAGCACGCGGACGGCCGCTACTACGCCATGGCTCTTTTTTACCGCGGCAAATGCCAGGAAGAGTTGGGAGCAAAAAAACAAGCCCTGGAGAGTTATGAACGGTTCATCAAGACCTCGGGGAGCAGCAACCTGGCCGAAGAGGCCCAGATCTCCATCATCGATCTGGCCGCCGGGCTCTATCAGGCCGGTGAAAAAAGCTACCTGCAAAAAATGCAGGAGCGCCTGGACCATGAAAACAAGGTGGTTTCGTATTATGCCGCTTTCAAGCTGAGCTATCTGGTGGACCGCAAAACCGCCGCCCGGGCGTTGCCGGTGCTGCAAGCCATTCTGGCCAGGGAAAAAGACGAGGAACTGCGCGACCGGGCCAAGATCGCGATCATGCGCATCGATCCGGCCCGGCTCAAGGGAACGGGCCGTCAAAGCAGCGATTTGACGGGAAAAATGCTCAAGATCCGCATATTTGAAAAAAACAACCCGCAAGAAAAGGTTTTCTTGAGTATTCCGCTGGCCCTGGCCGATCTGGCTCTGAGATCCCTGAGCGACGAACAAAAGAGGACTTTGCAGAAAGGGGGTTATAGCCTGGACGGGATCCTGGACCAATTGACCTCCAAGGACATGAAAATTGACATCCAGGATAAAGACGGCGTGATTCAAATCTGGGTCGAATGAACCCATTTTAGGAGGATACATGAAAAAAAGGATCGTTGTTTTGAGTGTTTGGCTGGCTGTTTTCCTGTTTGGCTTCGTTGCGGCGGCCGGGCTTTTTGCCTCGGCGGCCGATGATTACAAGGTCATCAAGAATGCCGTTAAAAGCCCGGAGGCTTCCCGGTCGGGTCAGAAAAACGTGCAATGGTTCAAGATCCTGGTGACGGGCAAGGACGGGGATCATGAAAAAGTAAAGATCACCCTGCCCGTATCCCTGGTGGAGATCATGATCAATGCCTGCCCGGGAGAAAAAATCCATTTCGACCACGGCCGCCACTTGGATATGCAGCGGGTCTGGAACGACCTGAAGGCCGCCGGGCCCCTGGCCCTGGTGGAAGTGGAAGACCATGGAGAAACCGTAAAGATCTGGTTGGAATAAACCGGGGCGCCAGCCGATCCGTTCTGCAGCGGCGGAGACAAGAGCCACGCTTTTGTCTCCGCCGGTTCCCCGGCTGAAAGCGCAGGTTCGTCGTTTTCCTTAAGTCCCAAGCGGGCAGCGCCGCAGCGGCCGCCGCGGCGAATCCAAATAAACGAGGTCATAAGCCATTTCGTCTTGCCTGGCCCCAGCGGCTGTGTTACCATGCTTTTACGAGAAATGAAGCTGATAAAACTTTCCGCAAACGATGGACTGATGCTCCTGGTGGTAACGATCTGGGCGGCAAACCTGTCGCTGGTCAAGATCTCTTTAAGCGAAATCCCGCCCCTGCCCTACAACGGCATCCGCCTGCTGCTGGCCGCCGTGGTTTTGCTCGTCTGGTTGCTGCTGAGTGAAAAAAACCTGCGTTTCGCCAAGAGGGACCTGCCCAAGATCATTTGGCTCTCTTTTACCGGCTACGCCCTCTACCAGTATCTTTTCATTTCCGGAATCCATCTGACCACGGCCTCGAACACGGCGGTGATCTTTGGCGGCACGCCGATCATGATCTCCCTGCTCAGCTCTTTCTTCAAGCATGAGAAGATCAAGCCGCTGGGCTGGCTGGGCATCGCTTTGGGCTTTGCCGGGATTTACCTGGTCATCAGCGGGCGGGCCGGCGGCTTTTCCCTCACGCGGCAGACCTGGAAAGGCGACCTGCTGCTCTTTGTCGCCGTCTTTCTGTGGGCGCATTATTCGGTTTCCGCCAGGCCGTTTTTAAAAAAATATTCGCCGCTGAAATTCACTGCCGTGACCATGGGGCTGGGATCGCTGATGTTTTTCCCCTTTTCCCTTCCGCAGCTGCTCAGGGCCTCTTATGCCTCCATATCGCTCAAGGCCTGGCTGTGCATGCTCTTTTCGGGCGTGATCGCCCTTTCGCTGGCCCTGGTGCTGTGGTTTTTTTCGGTGCGCAAGGTGGGCAACAGCCAGACGGCGGTCTATTCCAACCTGCAGCCCCTGCTGGCCATTGTTTTCGCCCATTGGCTTCTGGGTGAGGCGGTCACCCCCACGCTGTTGCTGGGAACGGCGGTCGTGTTCACCGGAATTTATTTTACGCGGCGCGGCCGGGAAGCTGTTCCCGGAACCGCGGCCGATGGAGAGCGGGCATGAATAAAGTAAAATGGCAAGTGGTGCTGTCGGCCGGATTGGTCATACTGACCGCGGGTATGTACCTGCTGCATTTCCTGATTTTCAAGGACGCGCGCCACATTTTCATTTACCTTCTGGGCGACATCGCCTTCCTTCCCCTGCAGGTCCTGTTCGTCACCCTGATCATCAACCGGCTGCTCAGCAACCGGGAGAAAAGGACCAAGCTGAAAAAAATGAACATGGTCATCGGCACGTTTTTCAGCGAGGTGGGCGGCGGACTGCTCGGAATGTTCCTCCAATTCGAAAAAAATGAAAAGGACCTGAAGGCCCTGGTTTTGCATGACCAGCGCTGGGGCGACAAGGATTTTATCCGGCTGCGGGGCCGCCTGCGGGAATTTCAATATGACGTCGATTGCCGCGGCGGCAGCCTGCGTGAATTAAGGGTTTTCCTGGCCGCGCGGCGGACTTTTTTGCTTTCCCTGCTGGGCAACGCCAACCTGCTGGAACATGACACGTTCACCGACCTTTTGTGGGCGGTTTTTCACCTGACCGACGAATTGCTCCACCGTGATGATTTCGAACTCCTGCCGGCGGCCGACCTGCAGCATCTGGCCCAGGACCTGCGCCGGGCCTTGCAATTGCTGGTGCTCGAATGGCTGGCCTACATGCGCCACCTGAAGCATGCCTATCCCTACCTGTTTTCCCTGGCCATACGCACCAACCCCTTCGATGCCGACGCCTCGGCGATATTCAAATAGCCGGTAACCCGGCCGGCACTTTTTTCTTGACAAATCAAATCGTGTATTATATTTTTATGTTGGGAAAGAATGGGAAAAGCAGGGCAGGAAAACCGAGGTTGGTTTTAATTTCGTCATTCACGTTGTCCCCTGCAATTCCGATTCAGTGCTGAGGAGGGGGCATGAAAAAGAAAACTGTTTGGGCCATAGGAACGGCAGCATTCGTCCTGATCGCCGGACTGGCCGCCCAATCATTGATCAAAACCGGAGACGAGGCGTTGGGTACCCGGAAATACTCGGATTTCCAGACGCCCCAGTTCTGCGGCACTTCGTGCCACGGCGACATCTACCAGCAGTGGCGACAGGCCATGATGTCGCAGGCCTACACCCACCACTGGGACGAGATCGAATACTTCAAGCTGGCCGTGCCCCACGCTGAAAAAGACAGCGTGGTGGCCGGGGTGAAAGCGGGCTGCAACGGCTGCCATACGCCCATGGCCTTCATGGCCGGCGACGTGCCGCCGCCGCTCCCCGCAAAGAACAGCCGGGCCAACGAATCGGTCTCCTGCGACGTCTGCCACACGGTGACCGGTTTTGCCGGCGATACTCCTCACAATTTCAACTTTGTATCCGAGCCGGGGAAGAACAAGTACGGCCCGCGCGAAGGGAAGAATTCGCCCGAGCACAACCTGGTCAAATCGGCCTTTCTCGGCCAGGCCGAGTTCTGCGGCACCTGCCACAACGAGAAGAGCCCCTACGGCGTCTGGGTCAAGTCCACCCACCTGGAATGGAAAGACGGCCCCTATGCCAGGGAAGGGGTGAAGTGCCACAACTGCCACATGACCTACGCCGAGGGGTTTTCCGCGGCCATGGGCAACAAGTATCCCGACGTTCGCCAGCACCTGTTCCACGGCGCCCACGACCCGGGCAAGGTGCAGGGGACGATCGAACTGCGCATCCATCCCGATATCCGAGAAGTTGAACCCGGCGACAAGGTGAAATTCACCGTGGCCCTGTTCAACCAGAAGACCGGGCACAAGTTTCCCAGCGGCTCGGTCGAGGACCGCATCGTCTGGATGCATGTCCAGGCCGTGGACGCCAAGGGCAATGTCTTCCACCTGCCGGTGGACAAAAAGGGATTCGCCGGCGAGGAATACACCATCGCCAGCGACGTCCTGGCCTACCAGGACATGGGCATCGCCCTGAACGATCCCGCTTTCAAGGGGGTACCGCGCGATGGCATTCCCATCGGCGACCGCATTTTCCGCATGCCCTACTTCGATCCCCAGGGGCGGATGACCATCCAGCAATGGAACACCCAGTCGCTGGGCGTCGACTACCGCATCGGGCCCCGGGAGACCAAGCTGGAGACCTGCACCTTCACCCTGCCGCAACACATCGCCATCGGTCCTTTGAAAGTAACGGCAGTTTTGAACTACCAGAAGCTGGTCAAACCGGTAGCTGATTTTCTCGGCGTGCCGGCCGATGAAGCCGAGATCATCAAGGTCAACGAACACTCGACCGCCATCGAGGTCGTCGACTGAGGAGAAAACCATGAAAAAAACGGCTCTGTTTTTCCTGTCGCTGTTCTTTTTTCTGGCCGCAGCCGATATCCTGACCGGCATGCCGGCCTTCGCCCGCAAGTACCAGATGTCGTGCAAGACATGCCACAGCCCCTTCCCCAAGCTGAAGCCCTACGGCGAGGAATTCGCCGGCAATGGCTTCGTGCTCAAGGACAAGGAGGCGCCGCGCTATACCGCCGACACCGGGGACGCAGAGCTGTCTCTGATCCGCGACCTTCCCGTCGCCCTGCGCCTCGAAGGCTATGCCTCCTTCAACAATGGCAACGGCAAGAGCCTCGACTTTTCGTCACCCTACCTGGTCAAGCTGCTTTCCGGCGGCGCCATCACCCGTGATATTTCCTATTATTTCTATTTCTTTTTCAGCGAGCGGGGAAAGGTCGCCGGGCTCGAGGATGCGTTCATCATGTTCAACGACCTGGTCGGTGACCTGGACGTCATCGTTGGCCAGTTCCAGGTCTCGGACCCGCTGTTCAAGGGTGAACTGCGCTTGAGTTACGAAGGATACAAGATTTACAAAACCAGGCCCGGCCTTTCCGGGATCAACTTGACCTATGATCGCGGCATCATGTTCACCTACGGTTTTAAGGGCGGCACCGACCTGACCCTGGAGGTCGTCAACGGCAGCGGCATCGGCGACAGCGAGGCCAACCCGCACGGCAATTTCGATGCCGATAAATACAAAAATTTTATGGGCAGGATTTCCCAGGCTCTGGGCGAACGTTTCCGGGTCGGAGCTTTTGGCTATTCCGGCAAGGAGCAGGGACCGACCGGCCTGGTCAACAGCCTGTGGATGGCCGGTGCCGACGCCACCTGGACCTCGCCCAATCTGGAGCTGAACCTGCAGTACGTGGAGCGGCGCGACAAGAACCCCTTTTTCCTGCTGGGAGCCCCCGAACTCGCCACCCGTGGCGGCTTTGCCGAGCTGATCTACCTGCCGCGCGGTGACGACAGCCCCTGGTACGGCGCCGGCCTGTTCAACTGGGTCGATTCCGACCTGGATGAGCTCGACTACACCTCGGCCACAGTCCACGGCGGCCGCGTGCTGCGGCGCAATCTGCGCCTGGTGGCTGAAGCCACGTATGTCCTGGAGGGGACGGATGGCAAACACCCGCGCTTCAGCGTCGGCATTGTCACCGCTTTTTAGTCTTTTTCAGTCCTTTCCTGGACCGGCTTTTTTGAATTGACTTTTGTTTGGCGGCCGCTTAGAATTCCCTCATGGCAATGAATATTTTTCCAAGCCGTACATCAAAAAATTTCAAATGCGCGGCGCTGTTTTTGGTTGTTTTTGTTTGCATGAGTCTCCAGCATCCGGCCGCCAAAAAAGTCGTTTTGGATAGGGTCAATCCCGAAAAAATAGACGCCTTGAGCGATCACGTGCTAGATTTTCTGGCGTCTGACTTCGACAAGATCCTGAAGCAGGCGGAACGGTTTTTTAAGGAAAGGGAATACCTCAAGGCGGCTCAGTGCTATCTGGCGCTCTTGCAGTTCAACCTCAACGATTCAACCACCATTTACAACCTGGCCTGCTGCTATGGACAGTTGCGAGAAGCCGATTTGGCGGTCAAATGCCTGGTCATGGCGGTCCGAGCCGGTTTTCGTGATTACAATCTGCTGAAAAGCGACGAGGATTTCGCCGGCATCCGCGCCACTCCGGAATTCATTAAATTATTGTCCAAGGTCCCGCTATGGGAAGATATCCGTGGCGAGGTGATCTATCTAAAGACGAGCAAGCTATTGGAACTGCGGGCCAGGCTTCCCCAGGAATTCGCTTTGAGTCAGAAATATCCGTTGCTGGTCGGGCTGCACGGTCATGGAGGCAACCCTGAAGAGATTCTGTGGACCATGAGCAACACCCTTAAAAAAGAGCCGGTGATTTTGGCTGCCCCGCAGGGCGCTTACCCCATCTTCTCGCAGCTCCGCGGCCAGCATTTTTCCTGGGAGATTCAGACCCGGAACCGGGAGTTGTGGAAAATCGGCGATCCCCTTGCGGTTGGCAATCTGAACGAAGCGGTCCAAGCGATGAAGAATAGATATCCGATAGCGGAAGTCTATATCCTGGGTTTTTCCCAGGGCGCGGCGTACGCCTTCCTGTCTGGTTTCAAATATCCCGAGATGGTGGCCGGAATCATCAGTATCGGCGGGTCGTTTCCCGAAACCGACAGCGAATTTTCCATGTTAAAAGAGAAGGAAATTGAAAATGGAAAAAAATTCAGAGTTTTCATCGCGCAAGGCAACCATGACCCTTTGATACCCGCGGGCCGGGGTGCCAGGACCGCTGAAAAGCTAAAAAAATACGGCTACGAAGTGGAGTACCAGGAATACGAAGGCGGGCACGAAATCAGCCCGGAGCTTTTAAAAAAAATATACGCCTGGATGACGAAGAAATAGCCGGGCTCCGCCCCCGGCGGTTTTTTATCAAAAGGGCGCGAAAGGATTTCAGGCCGGGCCGCCCATGTCGGTTCGCGGCGGTACGGCGGCCTCAAACATGATCTGCTGGATGCGGGCGATGGTGGCCTCGGTGTCGCTCAATATCCCCTCGCGCAGCTTCATGTTGTCCAGCAATTGCAGGGCCAGGGTCTTGAGCAGGGGCATGGCCGGGTCCTGTTTGTGCAGGGCCACCATTTTTTTTATCAGGGAGTTTTCGGGGTTGATCTCGAAAACGCGCTTGCCGAGCTGGTAGTCCTTGTTGACCATTTTCATGATCTTTTCCATCTGCACGGAAGGGCCGTCGGCCGGGTTGAGCAGCAGGCAGGGGCTGTCGGTCAGGCGTCTGGATATCCTCACCTCCTGGACCTGTTCGCCGTAAATGGCCTTCAGGTAGACCACCAGGTTTTCCGCGTCCTGCAAATAGGCGGCATCGGCGGTATCGGCCTTTTCCTCCAGGGGGATATCCGCGCTTTCGGCCATCTTGAACGCCTTCTTGTCGTACTCGCGCAAATGGTCAAGGACGAATTCGTCCAGGGGATCGAGCAGGTAGAGCACTTCATGGTCCTTTTTGCGGAAGATCTCCAGAGCCGGGTTCTTTTCGATGGCCTGGCGGTCGGAGCCGCCCAGGAAGTAAATTTCCCTTTGCCCCTCGGGCATGCGCTGGACATATTCTTTCAGGTCGGTCAGCTGGTCGGCGCCGGTTTTGGAACTGGCGAAGAGGAGAAGCTGGGAGAGCTTTTCCCGGTTCTCGTAGTCGCTGACAGCGCCCTCCTTGAAATTCTTGCTGAAGTTCTTCCAGATGTTCAAGTACTGGTCGCGGTTTTTTGTCTTGACGCCGTCCAGGTGTTCCAGGAGTTTTTTCAGCACGTGTTTCTTGATCTTGTCGATGCGCACGTTGCTTTGTATGGTCTCGCGCGAGATGTTCAGCGGGATCTCCTCGGAATCGATGACCCCTTTGACGAAGCGCAGGTACTCGGGCATGATGTCCTTGGAGCCCTTCTGGATCAGTATCTTCTTGGAATAGAGGTCTACGCCGGGTTCGCTCTTCATCAACCCCAGCAGCTCGAACGAGGTTTTGGGCACGAAGAGGACGGCGGTGAACTGCACCGGGGCGTCGGAAGAGAGATGCAGATAGGTTTCCGGCTCTTCCTGGGTGTTTTCCAAAAATTTGTAAAAGTCGGCATAATCCTTCTCGTTTAATTTGGACTTGGGCTGGGTCCAGATGGCGTCCTTGCGCTCGATCTTTTCCCCCTCCAGATAGATGGGGAAGGGAACGAACTTGGAGTGCTTGAGGATGATATGCTTGAGTCGCTGGATTTCCAAAAATTCTTTTTCTTCCTTTTTCAGAAACAGCTCGATGCGGGTGCCGCGGGCCGCTTTCTCCGTTTCCTCGATGGTGTAGCTGCTTTCGCCCCTGGATTTCCAAAGCCAGGCCCGGCTGCCTTTCTGCCAGGACTTGCTGACAATGTGGATCTCCTTGGCCACCATGAAGCTGGAATAGAAGCCCACGCCGAATTTGCCGATCAGGTCCACCTGGCTTTTGGCCGGGGACTCGCTGATCTTTTTCAGATAGTCCAAAGTGCCGGAATGGGCGATGGTGCCGATGTTGCCGATCAGTTCCTCCTGGCTCATGCCGATGCCGTTGTCCTCGACGACCAGCTTGCCGTGCTTCTTGTCGATGGCGATGGTGATCTTCAGCTCCTGGTCCTTGTCGGCAAGATCGGGCTCGGTCAGGATCTCGAATTGCATCTTGTTCAACGCGTCGGCGGCATTGGACGCCAGTTCGCGCAGGAAAACCTCCTTGTTTTTATAAAGCGAATAAACCAGAATGTCGAGCAGCTGCTTGACTTCGGATTGAAACTCGAATGTTTGTCCTTTTTCGGTATCCATTTCTTTCTCCTCGCTTGATTCAGGTTTCATTATACCATCTGTGTCAAGCACCGCCCCCCTTTCCGGATCGGCGGAATTTTCCCGTAAACTGTTGCCAAAAGGCGTTGATTTTTATACAATGGCTCTTGCTGAAAAAATTCAACCCATAATTTCTGAGGAGGACATATGGCCGTGATCGTGACCGGAAAGAACCTGAAGATCGAGGATGTGTATAAGGTGGCCTACGGCCTGGAGAAGGTCGAGCTCCACCCCGACGCCGTGGAAAGGATCAAGAAATGCCGGGCCTTCATCGAGAAGCGCATCGAGGCCCGCGAGATCATGTACGGCGTCAACACCGGGATCGGCGAATTTTCCGAAGTGGTGCTGACCGACGAGCAGGTCGGGCAGTTCCAGAAATACCTGATCTACAATCATGCCGCCGGCATCGGCACGCCGGTGCCCATCCCCGAGGTGCGGGCGGCCATGCTGGCACGCATCAATGTCCACGCCAACGGCTATTCCGGCTGCCGCCCCGACATCACCCAGACCTTCGTGGCCATGCTGAACAAAGGGGTGACGCCGGTGGTCTGCAACAAGGGCAGCGTCGGCGCCTGCGGCGACCTGGCGCCCATGAGCCAGATCGCCCTGCTGCTCATGGGCGAGGGCGAGGCTTTTTACGAGGGCGAGCGCCTGAGCGGCGCCGCGGCCATGAAGAAGGCCGGCATCCCGGTGCCGGGGCTCAAGGCCCGCGACGGGCTGGCGGCCATCAACGGCAGCAACCTGATCAACGGCATGGCCTGCCTGCAGATCTACGAGACCGAGCGGCTGCTCAAGCAGGCCGAGATCGCGGCGGCGATGACCCTGGAGGCGCTGATGGCCAACATGAAGCCCTATGACGCCCGCCTGCACATGTTGCGCGGCTTCCAGGGCGCCGTCACTTCGGCCGAGAACATCAAGCACATCATCGAGGGCTCCGATCTGCTGGGCAAGGTCAAGGTCAAGGTGCAGGACGCCTACAGCATGCGCTCCACGCCGCAGGTGCTGGGCGCCGCCCGCGACCAGCTGCGCTGGACGCGCAGCCAGATCGAGATCGAGCTCAACGGCGTGGGCGACAACCCCATCTTCTTGGCCGACGACAAGGTGGTGCTCACCGGTGCCAACTTTCAAGGCTCGCCGATCTCGGTGCCGCTGGACATGATGGGCGCCTGCGTGACCATGGCCTGTGTCATCTCCGAGCGGCGCCTGAACCGCCTGCTCAATCCCGCCTTAAGCGTCGGCCTGCCCGCCTTCCTGACCAAAGGTGCCGGCATGTATTCCGGGCACATGCTCAGCCAGTACACGGCCGACATGATGATCGTCGAGCAGCGCATCCTGTCGATGCCGGCCTCGATCCAGTCGATCCCGGCCGCCGCCGACCAGGAGGATTTCGTCTCCATGGGCATGAATACGGCCCTGAAAACCCGGCAGATCATCGACAACGCCTACGGCATCCTGGGCATCGAGTTCATCGCCGCCGCCCAGGCGCTCGATTTCCGCGAGTTCACCCCGGGCAAGGGAACGCTGGCGGCCAAGGAGGCCGTGCGCAAGGTCGTCGCCCACCTGGGCGAGGACCGGCCGCTCTACCCCGACCACAACGCCATGATGGAGACGGTCAAGAAACGCGACATCCTGCACGCGGTCGAAAGCGCCATCGGCGAGCTGAAGACATATTAAGTTGAATATCGGCAGGGGCGGGGTTGATCCCGCCCCTGCCTTTTCAATTTTTCATGAAAAAGATCGATTTCAAAAAAGAGCTGAAGCGCCTGTATCAGCCCGCCGCAAAAGAGGTGGTCCAGGTCGACGTGCCGGGCATGAACTTCCTGATGGTCGACGGCCAAGGCGACCCAAACACGTCGCGTTCCTACCAGGAGACGGTCGAGGCGCTGTTCTCTGTGGCCTACGCCATCAAGTTCAAGGTTAAAAAGACTCTGGCCATCGACTACGGAGTCTTGCCGCTGGAAGGGCTGTGGTGGGCCGACGACATGGCATCGTTCTCAGTCGGGGACAAGTCGCAATGGAAGTGGACGATGATGATCATGCAGCCCGAATTCGTTTCCGCGGCGCTGGTCCGCGAAACCATCGCTGAAGTGAAAAAGAAGAAGGACTTGCCTGCGCTCGCCCTTTTGCGTTTTGAACCCTTCAATGAGGGCCGGTGCGCGCAGATCCTCCACCTCGGCCCCTTC
>JADFDP010000021.1 GCA_018262835.1 Candidatus Aminicenantota bacterium | reverse complement strand
GAGGCGATGATCGACAAGGCCATGCAGATGAAGGCCGCCATGATGAAGAAGTCCCTGGCCCACCGCCTGGCCGTCAAGGCGCTGTTGACCGCTGAGCAGAAGGCCAAGCTGGGCGACATGGGTTGCGGCATGGGCTGCGGCATGGCCGGTGCCATGATGCATGGCCAGGGCTGCAAGATGGGCGGCAAGCATATGGAAGGCAAGGCCGGCGAAGGCTGCATGAGCGGCAAGAAGCAGATGGACGACAAGTCCGGCGCCTGCTGCAAAATGAAGGGCGAGAAGAAGCTGGAAGCCCACGAGTGCCAGAAGGCCGCGGAAGAGAAAAAGTAATCCGCTGCAAGCGAAACCATGGAGGGCGGCGGCGACGCCGCCCTTTTTTTTAGCGCGGGAAATCTCGACAGTCGGGGGTGATGCTGGTATAATGGCCCCCGGGAGCATGCGCTCCGCAAGCGTAAAGGCGCAGGCGTTTTTTTCGGGCAGGGGAGGTGGCGTCATGGTGAGACGGTACGAGCTGGCCGGCGGCAAGATAGTGGAGAGCCAGAACGAACAGAGTCCGATCCTGGTCTATGTCAACCCCACCGACCCTGAAAAAAAATACCTGACCGAGGAATTGAAACTGGACGAGCACACCCTGAATTCCTCCCTCGACCCCGACGAGCTTTCGCGCTTGGAATTCGAGCCCGAGCACGTCGCCCTGATCTTCAAGCGGCCCAAGAATTACGCCGCCTGCGACAATTTCCTTTTCCGCGTCTCCTCGCTCGGCCTGTTCCTGTTCAAGGAGCGGCTGATCGTGTTGCTGGCCGAGGACATCCCTCTTTTCGAGGGCAAGCCGTATGTGCGCGGACTCTCCCTGCCCAAGGTGATGCTGTCGCTGCTCTACCGTTCGATCTTCCATTTCATCGAGCACTTGAAGATCATCAACATGCTGTCCGATTCCCTGGAGCAGAAGATCAACGCCGCCATGGAGAACAAATACCTGCTCAACCTGTTCATCCTGGAAAAAAGCCTGGTCTATTATCTCAACGCCATCAACTCCAACGCCATGGTCATTGAAAAAATAAAGAACAACACCATCAAGATCGGCATCGACAGCGACACCCAGGAATTCCTCGATGACCTGCTCATCGAGAACAGTCAGTGCTTCAAGCAGGCCGAGATCTATTCCAACATCCTTTCCAGCCTGATGGACGCCCGGGCCTCCATCGTGGGCAACAACCTGAACGTGCTGATGAAGACCTTGAACATCATCACCATCACCATCATGATGCCGACTTTGGTGGTCAGCATCTTTTCCATGAACGTCAGCCTCCCCCTGCTGCACGACCATCCGCTTTCCTTCTGGCTTGTGCTGGGTCTGGCCATGCTGTCCGGCGTCGGTTTCCTGTTCTTCTGGAAGCGCAAGAAGTGGTAAAGAAAAAAACAGGGCCGTCCCCTTTGTAAGGAGAAAAAATGTGCGGTGTCGTCGGCATTGTCTATGGGAAAAACAGTCCCCGGCTTGGCCAGGTCGGTTCTTTTCTGCTGAGGAAACTCGAATACCGGGGCTATGATTCCACCGGCGGCGCTTTTTTCAAGGCGGACGGAACGGTCACACTGAAAAAAAAAGTGGGATCGCCCACCCAGGTCATCCATGAACTGGATCTGGAAAAACTGAACGGTTGCAAGTTCATCGGCCAGGTGCGCTGGGCCACGTACGGCTCGGTAACCGATGAAAACGCCCAGCCCCATGAAGTGAACTGCCGGACGCACCTGCTGGGGGCCCATAACGGCAATATTTCCAACACCGACAGCCTGAAGGAATTTCTGATTGAAGCCCGCCACCGTATTCTTTCGGACAACGACGGGGAGATGTTGGTGCATCTGGTGGAGCATTTCTACCACGAGCAACTGTCCTTGCGTAAAAAGCCGGACCCGGAAAGCCGGGTGGCTGACATGCTGCAGGCCATTCTGCGCGCCAACCAGAAAACGGTAGGGTCCTACGCCGCCTGCATCTCGGCTCCTGACATCGAGGGGATCTTCGCCGTCAAGGCCGGCTCTTCGCTCTATGCCGGGAAGGGCAGCGATGAAGATGGTGATTTCATCGTCGTTTCCTCGGACCTGACTTCGGTTCTGGCCAAGACCCGATTCCTCATCCCCCTGGTCGAAGGGCAGGGCATTTATTTCACTGCCGGCGAGTATTTCGTTTTTTCGCTTGCCGACGGCAGCCGCAGCGTTCCCGGTTTGAAGCGGTCCAAGCTGAACATTGCCGACATCGCCCTGCAGCCCAAGTATCATTTTTTCATGGAACAGGAAATCGATTCTACGGTCGCCAACCTGGACATGATGCTGAAATATTATTTTTCCGAAACTGGCGAGGAGCCGTATTTTTCCGTTTTTGAACGCCATGTCCGGGATTGCAAGGAAATGGTCTTCGACCTGCTCAAGCTTTATTCCATATTCGACCGCGAGAAACTCAAGGAAGCTTTTTTGCGGATCGTCGCCAGCCCGCGCTTTGAAGCCATGGTCAGAGAAATCAGCGCTTTGCCCGGCGCCGGCCAGCCGGCCGCCGCGCCGGCATTCTTTTCTTCCGACGAAGCCCAACTGCTGCGCGAGCTGCGCGAATTCGGCGAAGAATATTTTCCCGCCCTCTTCACCCTGGATCGGATCGTTATCTGGAAAAAAAAGCGCAAGGTCATCCGTTTCAAGGATAAGGCCGTGGCCCTGTTCCAGCAAAGCTTCGCTGCGGGCGGCCGGGTGTTCTTCATCGGGGCCGGGACATCCTACCATGCGGCGCTGACGGCGGGATATTTTTTCAATAACCTGACGGCGCTGGGCATTGTCCCCTGCAATCCGGATCTGTTCCGCTCCGTTTACATGAACAGCCTGCGCGCCGGCGACGTGCTGGTGGCCATTACCCAGTCGGGAGAAACAAAGGATCTTGTCGATATCTTGAACCAGGTGCGGGAAAAATTCCGGGAAAAAATCCACGTCATCGCCGTGGTCAACAACGAAAACTCGACCATTCCCCAGGAAAAAGCCGATTTTTTCCTGCCCCTTTTGTGCGGCCCGGAGATCGCGGTGGCGGCCACCAAGTCGTTTAGCGCCCAGCTGGCCCTGTTTTACCTGCTGGCCGCCAGCATGAAAAAGGGCGTGCCGCCGCCGCAGCGGGAGCTGGAGAAGATCAAGCACCTCATCGATTATACGTTGAAAACCAGCGAAGAGGATGTCACCGAGGTCATGCTCAAATTCTTTCTGAAGCCCTCGATCCATATTTTGGGAACCTCGCTGATCGGACTGGCCCGCGAGGGGGCGCTGAAGATCAGGGAAGTGGTGCTGAACCACGCCGAAGGCTACGATGCGGCCGAATTCAAGCATGGACCGAACACGATCCTGGGCAAAAGCACGCTGTATTCGTTCACGGACCTGGAAAACATTCTCTCCGACATGGCCGATTTCAGCCTCGGGCTGCTGCACCACCCCGCCGTCCCCGCCGGCAAACGGAACGAGGTCAGCGCCCGTTTTTTCAAGCTGATCCATGATTTCAAGTTTGCCGATTTCAGCGCTGAAATCGGCAACGGCCAGAATGCGCCTTCAGGCAAGCCGATTCGTTTCCAGGATCTATACCGCCAGTTCAGGGAGCAGGTCAACGCCGAACGCTATTTTTCCAATTATCCCCTTATTTTTGTCTGCCCGCCCGGCGAGCGCGATATCCGCATCACCATCTCGCAGATCCATACCCATAAAATCCGCGGCGCCGACGTCGTGCTGATTGCCGAGGAGAATGAAGAGCTGGAAAAGGCGTTGGCCGGCAAGCCGACCGGCCTGGACGATTATTTTTTCAAGTATATTAAGATCCCCAGCAGCGGGGACAGCAATATTTTCGTTTTTCAGGCAGCCGTGGTGCTGCAGCGGCTGGCCCTGAAAATGTCGGTGGCCAAGATGAAATACCTCAACCGCGTCCGCATCGAGAACCACGGCGTCCATCCTGACGTGCCGAAAAACGTCTCCAAATCCATCACCGTGGATTGAACGATCTGCGGGGGGCCGAGGCTCTCCGGGGAAAAACTTTCGCTGAATATTTTCGCCTCAGGCTATTCAGGCAATCCTTTGGGATTGACCGGCAGGCGGCTCAGCAGGCTGTATTCCACCATTTCGTCAATGACTATTTTAACTTTTTCCTTCTCGATGATCTGGTCGAAGAAATTCAGTGACCAGTTCCAGATGTAAACGATCTTGGAAAAATCCTCGGAAAGGTACTGCTTCATGTGATTGGCGAAGGAATCGTGAACCATCAGCGCCGCGGGCAATCGGCCGTCGGCGCAGGTGTGCACCGAAATGGTTGCCGATGGGTCCCGGAGCTCTGGATCGCCGGCGCGGATGACGCGCGCCCGCAAGGGGGTCTTCGCCGCCATGGTCCATTGATCTTCCCGAAAAATATCCGGCAGGGTCAGCAGGAGCGCCAGATCCCCGTTCCTGAACTCCGTTCGTTTGGTCTGAAAATCAGCCAAAGGCCGCGGGCGCATGAAATTGAAATGCCGATGCAACTGGTGGATGATTTCGCCGTAGGCGGCATAAGCGCCCCAGTCGTTCCAATGGGTGTCGGTTTGGTAATAAACGGGGCGTACTTTTTTTACTGCGAAAAGAGCCGGGCGCAAATCCAGAATATTCACGGTGGAATGCTTTTTCAAGTGGGCGATCAATTGATCCAGCCGGGAGCGGGAATTAATTTTCTTGACCGCGTCCGGCATGAATTCGGGATAGATGGTACTCTTGTTGGGGGGAACGGTGAACAGATAACGAATGCCGCGCCGCCTGAGCCAGTTTCTCCTTTGTTCCAGCAGGATCTGCCAGGAGCGCAGTTCTCTCATCGTGAACGGCTTGAGGCTGCGATAATAATCGATCTCATTGAAATATTCGTTGATGTTGCCCATAAACAGCCATCCCTGCTTGCCGACGACGACTTTGGCGCTTGCCGAGGTGTGGAAAATTTTGTAAGCCAGCAGGTTGTTCCAGTGGACCCAGCGGGTGCGAAAGGTGAAATAGTCATTGTAATGGTCTTCGTATTTTTTTAAATATAAAAAAGGTTGCCGGAAATCGAAAGCCGGTTTTTCGGCGAGTTTTCTTTTTTCGATTATTTCGTAAGGTCGAATCAACTGGAAAACCCGGTTCAGCATGGGCAGCGAGACGAACAGCAGAAACAGCAGCGAGATGCAGCCGCTTTCCTTGATGGGCAGCCACAGCCGTCCGCCCCGGGTATTAAAGAACTCTTTGCTTTGGTTCATGTCCCTGCGGTTAAAAGCGAAAATAAATAAACGGATTGAAGCTGGCCATGGCCATTTCCATGGCGCTGGCCAGAAGCACGATCAGTAAAAAAACATGGGTCAGCAGCAGGGTTGCGGATTGAAGCCACGGCCGCAAAAAACCGTCGGCCCGGCCCGTGATTTTTTCAAGGCCGCGCTTGAAAACAGGCAAAACGGGAAAAGAAACCATAAGGCCGGCCAGCAGGAAAAAAAGCGATTTGTTGTCGAGATAGGCGGTCGGGAAGTACCCCCGGCCGCGGCCGAATCCGAACATGGCGCGCCAATACGCGGCGGCATGGGAGAAATCGACGGCCCGGAACAGGACCCAGCCGCAGGTGATGACCAGCAGGCTGTAACCATTTTGCAGCGGCGGCCAAAGGCGCTTCAGCCGTCTGGCAAGGGCAAATCGTTCCAGCATGATGAAGGCGCCGTGATAAGCGCCCCAGGCGACGAACGTCCAGGCCGGGCCGTGCCACAGCCCGCATAACAGCATGGTCAGAAGCATGGCCGGATAATAGCTCCAGGATTCGGCCCGCATCCCCAGCAGGCGCGCGGAGGGGATACGCCGCGAAATGGCGTAAGCCAGCGGCAGGAAAACGAAATCACGCAGCCAGCTGCTCAGCGAGATGTGCCAGCGGGTCCAGAAATCCCTGATGGATCTGGCCAGGTAGGGATAATTGAAGTTTTCCATGAAGGTGAAGCCGAACATCCGGCCCAGGCCGATGGCCATATCGGTATAGCCCGAAAAATCAAGAAAAATTTGCATGGTGTAACATATGGCTCCCAGCCACGACAAACCGCTCGTCAGGCCGGAGCCGGGAACGGCAAATATCTGATCGGCGGTTTTGGCCAACGTATCGGCCAGCAGCACCTTTTTCCCCAGGCCGATGATGAAGCGCCGGATGCCCGAGGCCAATAGCTCCGGAGTTGCCTGGCGCTCGGTCATCTGCTTTTTGAGCCGGGAATAACGGTGGATCGGGCCGGCCAGAACGGTCGGGAAAAAAGTGATGAAAAGGGCGGTGTGCAAAAAGTTTTTTTCGACCGGGCAGGACTGGTTGTGCACTTCGATCAGGTAGGCGATGGCCATGAAAGTGAAAAACGATATGCCCAGCGGCAAAGGCCAGGCCGCCATTTTCCAGGGCCGGCAGCCGACGGCTCGCAGCAGCGGATTCAGGCTGGCGGCGAAGAATGCCGCGTATTTAAAAACGGCCAGCAAGCCCAGGTTGAAAACCAGGGCGCAAGCCAGAGTCATTTTTTTTTGCCTGGCCGACCTTCCGGCGCTGATCGCCAATCCGAACCCATGGTTCAGCAATGCCGAAGCCAGCAACAGAATGACCAGCGCTCCTTCCCCCCAAGCGTAAAAGAACAGGCTGGCCAGGAGCAGGAAAAAATTCTGGGCTTCTTTTTTTAAAAACAATGCCGCCAGCAGAACGGGCGGCAGAAACAAAAACAAGAACGCCAAGGTGCTGAATAACATGGGATGGGGCCTGCTATTTAAAAAAGCATTATATCATACCCGGCCTGCTCGCAGGCAGCGGCGTTTTCAGCGGGAAGGGATGCGGAGCAGCCAGGCTGGGGCGGTGGCTGCAGCAGAAACTTTTCCCTGCATGGTGAACTGATAGAAAAAGCGGTTTTTTACTTTTATATGTGGCGGCTGCCGCAGATCGATTTGAACCGCGCCCGCTGCCGGCAATTGCCTGCGGATGGGCGCGTCGTCAAATGCGGCTATTTCCAGGACCAGGGTTTCCAGGCGCGAGCGGTTTTCCAGCTGCAATTTTATATTTTTGAGCGGCCGTCGGCTTTCGATCAGCATGCGGCAGCTTTCGGGCCCAGAAAAAATCCAGGTTTGGTCATCTATATGCGCGGCAGGCCGGGGGCTGAAATAAATGAGGCCCGGATAGCCATGGTTGTCCATCAGTTTTTGCGGGGCGGCCAGATCGGGACGGGGGAACAGGCTGGCCAATGAAAATATGGCTAAAAAGAGAATGAAGGGGGCGCCGCGGGCGCTGCGGAAACTGAATTTGCGCAAGGCCAGAAACAAAAACAGCAGAAAGAGCGCCAAAAACAGAAAGTTGGGCAGATAGTTGCTGTTGTCTGTTTTAATATAAGACGGCAGCAGGTCGGGAAGTTTGCAGAATATGCTGCTCCAGTTCAAAAAAATCAACCCGGGCCTGACCAGGGTGTCATGGGTCGTGGGCTGATAAAGAGTCATGGGGTGCACGGTTTGGTAGGCAACGATGAAAAATGAATAGAGCGGCATGGCCAGGAGCACTTTTTTAAAAAGGGGATTACGGCTTTCCCGATAGTAAATTACGGCAAAAAGCAGCAGCGCCCACGTCACGGGGGTCAAATAGCGGCCTTGCGGGCAGTAGCCGGCGCGGATGGTCGAAAAGGCGTGGTTGAGGACGAACAGCATGGCCGGCAGGGACACCAGCAGGTGCAGGCGGTAGCGCTTGAAATTTTTCAGGGCCAACAGCAGCCCGGGAAAGGCAAAAAAATAGAAAGGATTGTAGAGCAGCAGTCCGTCGCGCTGGTCGAAGAAATAGTCGAGCAGGGTTTCCCAACGCATGTTCAGCGTGATCTTTTTCAGGATGGTATCGTAGATCTCTCTAGCCTGTTCGGGGCTGAGCATGCCGTAGTAGACGGAGTTGGGCGAGAAGCTCCCATAGGAGTGGTAGAGGTAGTAGAAAAACAGGGCCTGAAAAAGCAGCGGAAACACGATCAGCAGCAGCGCCGGCCGGAATTTTTTTTTCCACAGCCAATAGGCGAAGAAGCCCAGGCAAATGGGGTAAATAAAAAGGGCGTACTTGACTCCCCAGAAAATGGTGCTGCCCAGAAGCCAGCCGGCCCAGAGGCAGCGGAGGTCACTTCCCTTGGCCTTGAAGAACAGCAGGTAAAGAGCGCTCAGGATCAACAGCATGGCCTGGACTTCCGGGAATATGTGCAAGGAGTAGAAAAAGACCGGTGCGGTCAGGCTGAAGACCAGGGTGGCGAAAAAAGCCAGGCTGCGCGAGCGCCAGAGCCTGAGGCAGAAAAGGTAGGCCAGCACGGCCAGCAGGGCGCCGAACAGCCCCAGGTAGGCGCGCAGCAGAAAATAGAGCAGGGGCGGAGTCAATTTGAAAAAAAAGAAAGGGGCCAGGGTCAGGGAAACGCCGGGCAGGTGATAGGAATAAATCTTTTTATAGCCTTTGCCCCAGGTGCCGTGGGCGGCCAGTTTGTCGACCCGCAGGAATTCCTTGAAGCCGTCGCGGAAATACTGGTTGAATACATTGAGATCGTGGTCGCGGGCCAGGGACTGGCTGACGGCCAGGTAATGGGGCTCGTCGCCCGCCAGCGCCACGCCGCGCTCCGTCAGCACGGCCGCGGCCAGGATGAACAGCAATTCAGCGGTGACGAAAATGGCCAGCAGCCTTTTTTTCAGACTGCGGGAATTGAAATACAGCAAAAATTTCCTGGCCAGGCGCCGCCGCCTCACCCAGAAATAAACAAAAAAAAGCGAGGCCAGCAGCAGCAGGTTCTCGACGCGGACGGCAAAATCGCCGCGGTCCCAGTAAAACAGGCGCATCGGCCAGATCAGCAGGCCGGCCGCAAAGGGGAAAAAATAAAGCCGGTCGTTCGGAGTCGGCCCTGGCTTCGGCCGCTTCAGGAAAACGACCAGGAAAAGCGCGCAGGGCAGCAGCCAGAGCCAGAGATGGCCGGAGCCGCGAAATATGAAAAAGGTGACGAATCCGGCCAGTATCAAGAGATCGCCGGCCAGGGGTGTGATTTTTTTCGGCATGGCGCCCGCGCTTATATAAGCTTCTCCTCCATGGCCTGGGCCAGGTCGAGGGTTTTCATTTTCTCGCGCCCGGTTTCGGCGATGGCGTCATGGAACATGATGGAACAGAAAGGGCAGGCGGTCACAATGGTGTCGGCGCCGGTCTTTTCCGCCTGTTCCATCCGGCAATGGCTGATGCGTTTGCCGCTTTTCTCTTCCTTCCACATGCCGCCGCCGCCGGCGCCGCAGCAGAAGCTGGTTTTTTTGCTGGCTGCCATTTCCAGCGGCTGCCGCTGGTTCAGGTTTTGCAAAAGCCGGCGGGGCGGGTCATAGATGTGGTTGTAGCGGCCGAGATAACAGGGGTCATGGTAGGTGACTTTGCCGGTTTCGCCACCCGCGATGCGGATCCTGCCCTGCGCCAAAAGCTCATCCAGCAGTTCGGCATGGTGCAGGACGCTGTAGCTGCCGCCCATTTTGGCGTATTCATTTTTCAGGACGTGGTAGCCGTGCGGGCAGGTGGTGACGATGCGGCGGAATTTGTAGCGGTTCAGAACCTCGATGTTCTGCCGGGCCTGGATCTGGAACAGGTATTCCATGCCGCTGCGGCGGGCGGGGTCGCCGCAGCATTTTTCCTCATTGCCCAGGAAGGCGAAATCCACCCCGGCGCGCTGCAGGATCTTCACGAACGAGCGGGCGATCTTCTGCGAATGCTGGTCGAAGCTGCCGGCGCAGCCGACCCAGAAGAGGATGTCCGTTTCCCCCTTTTCGCTGATGAGCGGGATCTGCAGGTCCTTGGCCCATTCGCCGCGGGTATCGGCGTTGATGCCCCAGGGGTTGCCCTGGTTTTCCAGGCCGCGGTACAGGGTCTGGAATTCCTCGGGAAAGCGGGATTCCATCAGCACGCCGAACTGGCGCATGCCCATGATCTTGGCGATATGCTCGTTGAGCATCGGGCACACCTCCATGCAGGCCGCGCAGGTGGTGCAGTCCCAGACCTCTTCCTCGCTCACCACCTCGCCGAGCAGCTTTTTCAAGTTGGCCGGGTCGGAACGCAGCTGGGAGCGTGAGGCCAGCAGGTGGTTTTTCAATTTTTCCAGCAGGATTTTTGGCGACAGGGCCTTGCCCGATTGGAAAGCCGGGCAGACGTCGTCGCAGCGGCCGCATTCGGCGCAGGAGAACAGGTCCAGCAGGTCCTTGCGGTTCAGGTCGGTGACCTGCGGCGTACCGAATTTTTCCTGCTCTTCCAGATTGAGCAGGGGAATCTCGGCCTTGACGCCCAGGTTCCTGAAAATCAGGTTGAGCGGTCCGGCCAACAGGTGCAGGTGCTTGGAATAGAGGATGAAGACACCGAAGGCCATGATGATCAGGATGTGGAGCCACCAGAGGGACTTGATCCAGAAGGTAACGGCGGAATCGATTATCAGGGCCCGCGCTGGAAGCATATGGAAGTGTACCCAGTTGGCGAGGAAATTGCCTTTGTTCACCAGCAGGGGATAATAGCCTTTGAACGCCTCATAGAAAATGAAGCTGACCATGAGGGTGAAGATGAAAAAAAGGACGGTCAGCGACTGGTAGGAAGGGCGATCCAGGCTCTTGGCGCGGAAGACGTAGCGCCGGAAGAAAAAATAGATGACGGCCAGGATGATCAGGCCGGCAAAAAGGTTGGCCGCAAAAAGGAGCAGCGAGTTGATCGAACCGTGGCCGAACAGGCTGAGCCCGGCAAAAAAGCCTTCGGCGACATGGTTGAGGGTGACGCCCAGGAAGACCAGGAAGCCCCAGAAAATGACGGCGTGGAAAAAACCGGTGACCGGCCTTTGCGCGAATACCGGGAGCTGCAAAAACACCCGGTACAGCATTTCCCAGAGGCGTTTCCCGGGACGGTCGAAGCGGGCAACTTTTTGCCCGCGGGAGACCAGGCGGTATTTCCTGAAAAATTCGCTGAAAGCCAGGCCGGCGGCGAGCGCCACGGCGGCTGTGAAAATAATTTTTTCGATCCCTGAAAGCATGGCGGCCTCCTCAATTCAACTGCCGATCATTTTATCAATAAAGCCGTTCCTAATCCGTTGCGGCCATCAGCGCTCATTCGCTTTTCAACCATTCGAAATTGGGATAAAACGGTTTTTCCAGATCGATATGGCCGGCCAGGGTCTTGCTTTCGTTGCCGCCGATGAGGAATTTGACTTTCTTGATTTCCCTGAAGTTGTAGCAGAGATTGTCGACCATGAAATAGATGAATTCCAATTCGGCGCTGGTGCCGCCGGGAAAGGCGCTGCTCAACAGGTCGTTGAAATCCAGCACCAGCATTTCCTTGCTCTCCAGATAGTACACGCTGCGCAGCTGCACGGCTTCGGGCACAGGGGTGATATGGCCGCTGTCGCCGGACAGCAGCAGGGCGATGAATTTTTTGTACAGTTCTTCCTTTATTTCCGGGACTTCGATTTCGCGGTAGACCGGCTGCAGGTAAATGGATGTTTCGCTGAAGTAAAAAAGCTTCACCTTGATGAATTCCGTGAAGGTGGCGCCGCTGACACCCGCTTTGTTCAGCAGTTCCGGTTCAAATTTGACCGTTTTTTTGCGGAAAAGCAGCACGGCCAGGAGCATGACAATAAAAACGGCTAGGGAAATCAGCAGAACCATCCGCGATTTTTTCGTCATTTCAGGATGTTGTTGTAATAATAGATGAATTTGCTGACACCATTGTAGATGGCGAATGCGATCTTATCCAGAAATTCTTCGTTTTTCAGCTTTTTTTCTTCGTTGTTATTGGAAATGAACGCGGTTTCGATCAGGATGGCGGGCATGGCGGTGCGCATCAGCACCCGGAAAGGGGCCTGCTTGACGCCGCGATTGCGCGTGCCCAGGAGTTCGTTCAATTCATTCTGGACGTACTCGGCCAGCTTGCTTGATTCCCGGATGTATTCGGTTTGGGCCATGTTCCAGAGGATCATTTTCAACTCGTCGTTCTTGATCGTTTCGCCCGGGTCTTCCAGGTTCTGGTTTTCCTTCTGGGCCAGTTCCAGGGATTCCTGGTCGGTGGCCTGCAGGCTGACGAAAAAGGTTTCCGAGCCGTACGCCGATTTGCGGAAAGAGGAGTTGGCATGGATGGATATGAACATCTGGGCCAGCTGGTTGTTGGCGATGGAGGCCCGGGTGTTGAGCGAGACCTCGCTGTCCTTGTCGCGGGTCATGATGACGCGCAGGCCGGTTCTGGATTCGATCAGCTTCTTCAGCTTGTGGCCGATCTGCAGGGTGACGTTCTTTTCCTGCAGCTTGGATTTGCCGATGGCGCCCAGATCTTCTCCGCCGTGGCCGGGATCGATGCAAATGGTCTCGATGGGCTTTGGCTTGGCGGGGGCCGGTGGATTTTCCTGGGGCGGGTCCGGCTTTTTTTCAGGAATCTCCGGAGCACTGGGCAGCGGAGCCGCGGGTTTTTCGCTTTTTTCCAGGTCAAAGACCACGCGAAAGGGCTTTTCCAGGACAAAATTTTTCTTCACGGTCGCGTCGCCCTTGAAAAAAACTGTGAATATGCTTTCATTCCCCTGGATTTCGTGAATGACCCGCTCCAGCAGCGGCGAATCCTGCACGGCCCATGTTCGCCCGCGGAAATCGGCGCGGCTTGAAAGGCGCAACTGCATCTGGCCGGGGCGCTTCTGCACCGCGTAAGTGAAGCTGCGGTCGGCTTCGAAGACAATGCGGGTGAAGCCCTCATGGTCGGAGGTGCGGATGCCAACGGCTAGAGCGGTGAGCAGAGGGGAGAGGGCGAGGATAATGATAAAAAAAGTGCTTGGCTTTATGAATTTTTTCATGGATCTTAAAAAAATGGCAATGGAGGCGGCGGGAATCGAACCCGCGTCCAATAATGATTCCATTAAAGATTCTACAGACATAGTCCGTTTTCAATACGCCATGCAGCCGTTAAAACTGACAAAATGGACTGCCGGCGGCCCTCACTTGATTTCGCGCCGAAGCACAGCGGGCGCTCATCCCGGCGCTAGCCCGCAAAGTGACGCTCTGATCCTCCCGCGGGCGGGGAAAACCAGAACGGCAACGTATTATTTACGCTGCGAGTGCAAAGTTGTTTGCTTTTCTTTTTTTGAGCAGTTTATTGAGCTACTCGGCTCAGTCTGCCTCTTTAACTTCATCAAAACTGTCGAAACCTTTACGCCCCCAGCCTGGGGAATGGCGGGGCCGACGAGACTCGAACTCGCGACCTCATGCGTGACAGGCATGCGTTCTAACCAGCTGAACTACGACCCCGCGCTTTATGAAAAGCCTGGGCGGTAGAGGGTTTGAACCTCTGACACCCGGCGTGTAAAACCGATGCTCTACCAGCTGAGCTAACCGCCCAACCAAAAGCCATTAATACACCAAATTCGCCATGCTGTCAAGTAAAAACGGCGAATGATCCAGGGGGAAGGACCGTGGGTCCATCCCGCCCCTGCGGGGTTATGGCCGTCAATCCAGGTCGATCGAATCCTTGGTCTTTTCCTTGCGCTTGCTGTCCATCCTGTCCCATTTCTCCATGCAATCATCATCCTGGCCCTTGATCATGGAACATTCCAGGTATTCGGCAATGTAAAGGATGCAGGCGCGGATGGCTTTTCCGGCCGGGGTTTTTTCGTAATCGCCACCGTTGATCGAAAAATTCCTGATGCTCAAGCCGGCGCTCAGGGCCTTGCCCTTGGCCGTGGCTTCGATGGTGCGGGCATCGACGATTTCACCGGTTTCAGTGTCGACGAGCTTCACATCCACGGCGATGTAGGCCTTTTCCTTTGAGCCGCCCAGGCTGACCGGCCCGACGCGGACGCCGCCGCCGGTGCCTTTGATGTTTTCCTCATAAGCGGAAACCGTGCCGGCGATAAGGTACTGTGCGCCTTTCAGCTGCTGCATCTTTACTTTGGTCTTGGCACTGACCCGGTCCGAAGCGCTCAGGTCCTGTTCGCCGAGGACCGCGTCGATCTCCTTTCTTTCCAGCACGCTGAAAGCCCTGGTGCTGACCAGTTCCGCGGCCAGCATGTCCGAAAGCTCGTTGGCTACCTGGGAATTCCACCAGCTGGCGCTGGTCTGGTTGGTGAAGCGCAGCACCCCGATGCGGATCTTGTCGCCCTCGGCCGCCAGGGGTCGGGAGAATAAAGTCAACAGCAACGATACGGTCAAAACAGCAAGCAGTAGTTTCTTCATCGGTCCTCCTGAATTTTTATGGTTATCTTACACTGTTGTCAAGGAAAATTCAATTGCATTCTAGAAGGGAATCTCCCACAGCTCGTCCGGGGTTTTCTGCAGGCCCAGCGCCGCCAACAGCGGCGCCAGGTCGCGGCGGTGCCCCCCCAGCTGAAGCCTGATCCCGGCCACGTCCTTGTGAAAACGGGCCAGATCGGCCAGGTGGCGGAACAGGGAGCTGAACACCTTGCGGCCGCGCCAGGCCGGGTCCACCCAGGCGCCGGCCAGCCACCAGAAATTGCGGTTGCGGCGGTCGTCCCAGGCGAAGCTGACGCGCAGCAGCCCGGCCAGCCCCGGCGGATTTTTGCTTTCGGCCAGCAGGTAAAACCCCTTGTGCGCATCCTTGAGCACGGCCTTGACGCCCGCCAGAACCAGGTCGGGATCGGCCGGTTCGTCGCATGTTTCGGCCGTCAGGCCGCAGATGCAGGTTTTGATGGCCGGGGCATCGCGCATTTCGGCCTTGCGGATCTGGACGCTGGATTCAGGCATGGGCATTTTGCCGGATCCGGCCCGGCGGGCCCAAGGCCGCGGCAAACCCGGCTTGGGCCCGGCGGGTTATTTTTTTCACTTCGCAGGTCCAGCTTGGCAGCACGGCCAGGATACCGGTCGCCAGGGCCGCCGTCACCGGGCACACGGCACAGCTTTCCAGGTCGTCGCACAGGCCGCACATCTCTTTTTTTGTACTGAAAAAATAATCCTGGCGCAGCTCGGCGTAGTTGGCGGCGACGGCCGGCGTAACTTCCTTGAAGCCGGAAATGAAATCTGCCAATTTGCCGAAGCAATATTTGGCATAATCGGGATTGTGTGGATCACGCCCCAGCAAGGTATGGAAAATCTCGCAGCCCCAGACGGTGCTGTCGGCGAGCAGGGCCAGGCGGTCGCGGCCGGCAAAACAGGCAAATACGCCTTTTTTTTCGTTTTCCTTCAAATTTTCCAGAGGCATGCTCCCGGTTTTTTGCTGATGTTCCAGGCAGACGCTCACGAGCTGCTTGAGCTCGCCCTCCAGGGCCGTCAGGTCCGCATTTTGCCAGGGGACGCTTGTGTCCAGAGAGCATAGCAGGTGCTTGTGACCTTTCTTCAGCATTTCAGCCATGCTCACGGCCAGCAGAGGCACGGTTTGCGGAGTGAAAACACTGTTGACCGCATAGCCAGCAGGATAATGTTCCCGCAGGTTGGCCAGGGCTTTTTCGACCGTGGTGACGCTGCCGGCATCGCGGTTTTTCTGGGCCAGGCCGTCATAACTCAAAACCAGTTTGAATCGGTTTTTTTTGAGATAAAAAATGTGTTCTTTTTTTAAAAGCGAACCGTTGGTGGTCAGGGTGAAGCGGAACCTGCCTTTGAATTTTTCTTCTGCGTAAGCGACCGTTTTTTCAACCAGCGGCCAGCTCAACAGCGGCTCGCCGCCGTAAAAACCAAGCCAGACTTCCTGGGCCAGGCGCGGTCGCAGGAGGTCCAGGAAGGCGGTGATATCTTGAATCCTCAGCACGTTTTTCCCTTTTTGCTGCGGGCAGTAGGGGCAGGAAAAATTGCACCTGTCGCTCAAAACCAGGGTCAAAGAGGAGATCTCCTGCATGGCATGACCATTGTAGCAAGGTGCTCCATTCCATGCAAGCAACGAATGGGAGGAGCGTTGGCTTTTGTCATGTGGGGCTTATTTGTTGTTTTTAATTTTTTTTTAAATTAAAATTATGTCTTATTATATTAAAAAGGAGATGAACCATGGAAATCAAAAAAGCAAACGTGAATTTACTGCTGGGCAAAGTCGGGGATCTTTTAAAGAAACTGCCGGTTGAAGTGAAGAAAGGTGCAGAATTTGCTGAAGCCGAAAAAGCTCTGGCCAAGCTGCAGGAACTTTTTACCGGACTCGACGGTGAAATAGAGCTAAAAGGCTGCCGCGGTGATCAACATATACTAAATTAAAAAGCCGATTTTAACTGCGCTTAATCCCCCAAAAGCAAAGTTGCCAAAGAGAATTTTTTTTGTTGTTTCTTTTTTGTATGTTGCCGGATCTCTTTGCGGGCTGGATCCGCAAAAAAAAGTAACCCAATACGCGCTGAATACGTGGAAAACGGAACGGGGCCTGCCCAACAATACCGTCCTGGCCATTGTTCATGACCATTCCGGCTATTTGTGGCTGGGCACCGCTGAGGGGCTGGTGCGATTCGACGGAGTGGATTTCACTGTATTCAACAGCATAAACACCGCTGCCTTTCGCGATGACATGGTAAACAGCTTGTATTTGGATCGCCGGGGAGTACTCTGGATTGGAACATGGTACGGAAAACTGCTCAGCCTGGAAGGGAAAAAATTTAAAAATCATCTTCTTGACGGAAATATTTCTGGTGTCCCCGTTTTTTCTTTTGCCGAGGATGGCACGGGCAAATTGTGGCTCGGAACCACGGATGGCTTGTTTTATCATGCGACCGATGAAGGCGGGGGGTTTAAAAAGTATAGCGATTTTCCCACCATGAAGATTTTATGCCTGGCGAAAGACCATGCGAACCGGCTGCTGATCAGCACAAGAAAAAATGGTTTGTACAGCCTGGAGAATGGTCAATTAAAGCGGATCTTATTTGAACAAGAGGGTTTGGCCAGTGACGTCAATGCTATTTGCCGGGGCCGCAATCGGTGCTTATGGCTCGGAACGGATAACGGCTTGTATCGTTATCAGGACCAGCGGCTGTTCCATTATCCGCACCAGGCGGGGATGACCGACAACATCATGGCCCTGACCGAGGATCGCGACGGCAACCTGTGGGCGGGAAGCGAGGGGGGCTTGTATCGTTGGTACCAGGGTGCCTTCCAATCCCTTGACACCGATCATGGCCTAAGCAGCAATGCCGTTTATTCCTTGAGCGAAGATAACGAAGGTTCGCTTTGGCTGGGAACCGTTGATGGGGGATTGGTCCAGATCCGCGACGAAAAAATAACCGCCATAACGGACCGCGAAGGATTGAAGGGCGAGGTATTCCGCAGCCTGCATGAGGACGATGCGGGCGCCTTGTGGATCGGGGGTTATGGGAGCTTCCTGAACCGCTATCAAAACGGACGGTGCGCGCAATTTGCCCTGCCGCCCCGATTTAACAAAGTTGAAATTTGGTCCCTGGAAAAGGATGACGACGATTCGTTGTGGCTGGGAACTTCTTTCGGGCTGCTTCATTTTCGCAACGGCCGGTTCCGGGAGATTCCCCTGCCCGGGCAAAACCCAGGCATCGAAGCCCGCTGCGTTCTGAAAGATCGTTCCGGGCGCATGTGGATCGGCACATATGGGGCGGGGTTGTTCTGCCGGCAGCAGGGAGCTTTCAAGCGATACACCCGATCCGCAGGCCTGCCTGACGACCGCGTCACCTCTCTTTTCGAGGACGGGCGAGGGATTTTGTGGGTCGGCTGCGAAAGCGGAATGGCCGTCATGGTGCCGGGGAGCGCAGAGAAATTTTCAAGGGAACCGTTTTTGAACGATTGCCATGTCGTTTCGTTTTATGAAGACATGCATGGCGCCATGTGGATCGGCACCCGGGGCCATGGTTTGAAAGTCTGCCGGGACGGCCAATGGGGCACATTGAACAGCGACCGGGGCCTGTTCGACAACCGGATCTATTCCATCCAGGAAGACGATCTGGGCCATATGTGGATGAGCAGCGAACGCGGGATTTTCCGGACCAGGAAAGACGAACTTGAAAAGGCGGTTTTTGACAAGAATTTAAAAATAAGCGGCCGGTTGTTCGATGAAAGCGACGGCATGAAGAGCCGTATCTGCAACAACGGCAGCCCCGCTGCCTGGAAGGACGGCAGTGGCCGATTCTGGTTTGCCAACCTGGCGGGAGTGGTGTACGTTGACCCGGCACGGTTGCGCAGGAATACCCGGATACCGCCGGTGCTCGTGGAGGAGGTTGTGGTTGACAATCGCCGCCTGCCGGACGCGGGCACCTCCCTGGCCGCGCCATTGATTTTGGCGGCCGGCAGCAAAAGATTCGAGTTCAAGTACACGGCCCTGAGCTTTGTCCGTTCCAAAAGGATCGAGTTCAAATATAGACTGGAGGGCTATGATAAGGAGTGGACTTCCGCCGGCAGCCGCCGCGAGGCGTTTTACAACGACCTGCGACCCGGGCGTTATCGCTTCCGGGTGCAGGCCGCCAATGCCGACGGCGTCTGGAACCTGGCCGGCGCCTCCTTTGCTTTTTACCTGCGCCCTTTCGTCTACCAGACCTGGTGGTTCATGCTCTTGTCCGCCCTGGCCTTCATGGTTATGTCGGTGCTCTTGTGGCAGCTGCTGCAAAAATACCTGCGTGCCGTCTCCTTCTGGAAAAAAAAGACCCAGATCGGCCACTTCAAGATCCTGGAGACCCTGGGTACAGGCGGCATGGCCACGGTCTACAAGGCGCAGGATCTGCTCGACAAGAAGCGCATTGTGGCGCTCAAGGTCCTGAAAGAGGAAAATTTCCACGATGAGAACCAGAAAAAGCGCTTCAAGCACGAATCGCTGATCACTGAGCAGCTCGACCACCCCCACATCGTGCGCATCATCGAGCGCGGCGAAATGGACGACTGCTGGTACATCGCCATGGAACTGCTGCGCGGCGAGTCGTTGGCCCTGCTCATCCGCCGGGGCGGCCGCCTGCCGGTGGGCGATGCGCTGGACATCATGCTGCAGATCACCGACGCCCTGCGGGCCATCCACGCCCAGAACATCGTGCACCGCGACCTGAAGCCGGAAAACATCATGGTCAGCGAGCGGCACGGGCGGCGGCATTATGTCAAGCTTCTCGATTTCGGCCTGGCCATCACCCCGGCCCAGTCGCGGCTGACCATGTCGGGCGTGGTCATGGGCACCATCCGCTACCTGCCGCCGGAAAGGATCAGCGACGGCATCTCTTCTCCTGCCGGAGATATTTATGCCGCGGGCATCATCCTGTATGAAATGCTGACCGGCTCCAAGCCGTTCTGGTCGGAAGCCACGGGTGAGGTGATCCACCGCATTCTCAAAACCTACCCGCTGGCGCCCAAGGAGATCAGCCGCGAGATCCCCCAGGAGCTGAATGCCCTGATCATGGCCATGATCGCCAAGGATCCGGTCCAACGGCCGGGCCTGGCGGCCATCCGCGGCGAATTGCAGAGCCTGGTGAAAAAATTCCCCGCGCGGTCCTGAATTGCGGAAAGACAAAAACGGGAAATTTACATTCGGCCCTGATGCCTGTATAATCCGAAGCATTCCAGGAGGTGACCCATGACCTGCAACGTCGGGAAAACGGACAAGATCATCCGCGTGATCGCCGCAGCGGCGATCGCCGTTCTGGGCTTCTATTTCAAGAGCTGGTGGGGGCTTCTGGCCATCATCCCGCTGCTCACCGCTTTCATCGGGTTTTGCCCGCTTTATGTGCCGCTGAAGATCTCGACCCTCACGAAGAAGAAAACAGAGTAGGAAGAAGACCTCCGGCGTCTTCCCCCATCGAGGTGCGAATGGACAAACCGGCATGGCTCGACGGCATGGATGTCGCGGTCACGGTCTGCGACCGAGAGGGCATCATCGTTTACATGAACGACCGGTCGGCCCGGACTTTTTCTTCCGACGGGGGCAGGGCCCTGCTGGGGAAAAAATTATGGGACTGCCATCCCAAGGCCGCCCGGGAAAAGATCCGCCGCATCATGGCCAGTGGAACCAGCAACAGCTATACGATCGAAAAGGGCGGAATGAAAAAGCTCATCCACCAGGCTCCCTGGAGTGAAAACGGCGAACTCGCCGGCCTCGTTGAATTTTCCCTGGTCATTCCGGCGGTGCTGCCGCACTTTGTCAGGAGCTGAACCGCAAAGACCCGCTGGCCGCCCTCTGTTTCTATTTGTCAGCGATATTTTCCGCGAACCAGTCAAAAACCGTCTGCCACCACAGGCGGGCGTTCTGCGGCTTCTGCACGAAGTGGTTTTCGTCCGGGAAATAGAGCATTTTTGATTTCACGCCGCGCCGCTGCAGGGCAGTGAACAGCATCATCCCCTGCGTGACCGGCACGCGATAGTCGTTCTCGCTGTGCACGACCAGCATGGGCACCTTGAACTTGTCCACGGAGTTGGCCGGGTTCCACTTTTCGTATAAGGCGCTCTCCCACGGAGTGCCGCCGTGCTCCCATTCCTCGAACCACAGCTCCTCGGTGGAATAGTACATGCTGCGCGAATCGAAGATGCCGTCGTGCGAGACCAGGCAGCGGAAGGGATACTTGAACTCGTCACTGTGGCCGGCGATCCAGTTCATCATGAAGCCGCCATAGGAAGCGCCGGCGGCCACGATTTTATTCCCGTCGACAAAGGGGAAAGTTTCCACCACATACTGCTGGCCTTTCACCAGATCGATGAAAGGCGCGCCGCCCCAATCGCCGGAGATCGAATCGGTGAATGCCTGGCCGTAGCCCGGGCTGCCGTGGAAGTTGATCGCCGCCACCACATAGCCGGGGGAAGCGAACAGGCTGTGGTTCCAGCGGTAGTGGAAATCGTCGGTCCAGGCGCCCTGCGGCCCGCCGTGGACCAGGAATACCAGCGGATATTTTTTATCCGGAGAAAAGAAGGGCGGCTTGATCAGAAACCCCTCCACCATTTCATTTTTGGCTCCCTGGAAACGGAACGTCTCGGCCCGGTTCATCTGCACGTCCCTGAGGAGTTCCTGATTGAAGCGGGTGAGCTGTGTCTGCCGGCGCCGGCGCAGGTCGAATTTGAAGATTTCCTGGGGCAGGGTCACATTTTGGACAAGGTAGACCAGGAACTTGCCGTCCGGAGTCAGCTGCAGGGCATCGGCGTTGACGGCGGGGACGATCTTTTCTATCTTTTTGGAGGCGATGTGCAGCTTGAAGATCGGCTCGTAGATGCTTTCCGCAGCGATGAAATAAATTGTTTTCCCATCGGCGCCGAACACGAAAGAGGCGATGGTGTCGGGGAAAGCGGCGGTCAAATTCTGCCGCGCCCCGGTCTTCAGATCGTAGAGGATGATGTCCTTTTTGTCGGCCTCAAAGCCGGGCCGGCGCATGGACAGATAGGCCAGGCAATTGCTTTTCGGGGAGAAGACCGGGTTGGCGTCGCCGCCCAGGTTGTCGGAGCTGATGTTTTTTTCCTGGCCGTTGCGCGCGTCGCGCAGGTATACGTCGTTGTTGGTGGAAATCGCGACCACCGGATCGGTGTTCTTCACGTAAGCGAACCAGAGGCCGTCGTCTGAGAAAAGGTAGTCCTGGCTGCCGCCCAGGTCCAGCGGCGGCGTATCGAAATCGCCGGGCGTCAGGTCCACGAATTCAGTGCTCCCGGGCTGGTGCTGGAAGACATGGCTCCGTTTGCCGTCGCGCCAGGAATCCCAATAGCGGAAAAAGAGGGACGTCAATACTTTGGCCTTGACCTTGGAGCTTTCTCTTTCTTTTTCCATATCCACGGCTTCGGCGAAGGATTTGGCCTGCGGGTCGATGTCCTTGGCAAAAGCGATGTTTTTCTGGTCGCTCAGCCAGATGAAGTCGCTGACGCCGCCGGCAATGGCGGTGACGGTTTGGATCTCGCCGGGATTCATCAGGTCCAGGGAGCAAACCTGCGGGTCGCCGCCGCGGGTGGAAACGAAGGTCAACAGGCCCGATCTCATGAAGCGTGGATGGGAATGGTCGCCCTGGCCGTCGGTCAATTTTTTCAACGTCCGGCCCTGCAGGTCCGCCACATACAGATCGGTGTGGAAAGCGTTGGCGGCGATGTCGGGGACCTTCACCGCGAAAACGACCCACTTGCCGTCGGGCGAAACAGCCGGGGATGAAAGGCGTCCGACGCCGAACAAATCCGCGTAATTCAGGGCCCTTTTCTGGCCCCAAAGCGTTGCCGCCAGGAACAGGCCCAACAAAATAATGCAAAGTTTTTTCATTCGTTCACTCCTTTAGGGATTGGCAAGGAATTGCCACCAATGGCGGTCCGGGAAATAAAATTTATGATTGAAAGAAAAGACAAGCCGCGGAAGCCGGCTGACGGCTCCCGCGGCCATTGTTCATGGGGATCAGTGAATAAGCTTAATTCCCTTGCTCAAACTCATCTTTGGGCTGGATCTTTAAAATAATGAAGCGGTTGGAAAAGACCTTGTTGGTTACGGGGTTGAGCAGCTCGTATTTTCTCAGCAGGAAAACATATTCCTTATCGCCGCCGGCCGTGGTGATCTTGACGATCGACTTGGCGGTGATGGCTTTGCCGGCAAAAAGTTCCTGGTTCTGTTCGATGTTGGTGGACAGGGTGACCATTTTCTTTTCATTTTCGACCTGGTTTTTCATCTGGGTGAAATCCATCTGGTCGCGCTTGTAGTTGGCGGTTTCGGCTTCCACTTCTTTTTCCATGCCGGCGATCTGTTTCTGCAGCTCGGCTTTTTGTCTGCTGCCGCGGGTTTCACTCAGCTTGGTCTTCAACTGGTCCAAGGCGTCCTTTTTATCTTTGACCAGAAGGATCTGCTGGTCTTTCTTGGCTTTGACAGCGCCCAGCTCCTTGATCAATTGCGGCAGGATGATGTCTTTGCTCACCGGCACTTCGCTGGAAACCAATTCCCAGGACTTGAATTCAAGGGCGACCGGTTCAGCGGCCATGGCGGCCATGGTGTCCCTGTCCTTGGCCTTCATGGCCTGAAAATATTTGGAGACCGTGATCTCCTCAGGTTTTTGACAGGATGTGGTGATCATGATCAGAAAAATTAAAGCGACCAAAACCAGAACTTTTTTCATGTCTTCCTCCTAATAAATTTTATGAATCGTTGGGGTGACGCGAAAATATTTTTCCGCTCCCTTTTGCCTTGTGCCGTGCGTTTTGCTCATGCGCTTCGAATTATAAGCAATCTAAAAATTAAAATCAAGACAATTCGGCAGTTTAATCAAAAAAGGAGAGCCAGGTCAGGCGGGGCGGTTACTGGCTGTCCAGGATGAAATTGGCCGGATTCATCGGCTTGTCGAAATAACGGACCTCATAGTGCAAGTGCGGGCCGTTGCTTCTCCCGGTGGTGCCGACGTAACCGATGACGTCATAACGGCGGACGCGTTGGCCTTCCCGGACGTTGAAGCCCGAAAGATGACCGTAGCGAGTGACATAACCGAAACCGTGATCGATCATGATCATTTTGCCGTAGTACTCCCTGGATTCGGCCACCAGGACCACGCCGTCGGCCGGAGCGATGATTTTGTTGCCCAGCTGGGTGGCGATGTCGATGGCGTTGTGAAACTCATAGCGGCCGGTGAAAGGATGAATGCGGTTGCCGAACACTCCGGAGATCAGGCCGCGCGTAGGCCAGATGGCCGGGGTGGCCGCGAGCTGGAGTTTTTGCTGGTTGACGAACTTTTCCATTGATTTGAGCGAATCCTCGATTTTTTGCGCTTTGTCCCTGATATCCGCGGTTTGCGGGATCATGTTCTTTTGCAGCAGGGATGGGGGGGGCTGGAGCACGCCGGGCGCGCTGGAAAAATCGCTGCCGGTATTGCCGACGTCGGGGCCGCCGCTGCCCACTTCCTTGAGCGCCAGAGGCGAGGTCAAGCCGGTGGCCACCATGATCCTTTCCTTGTATATCTCCATTTTCTTGAGGCGCTCGTTGAGCACCGCGATGGTGGATGACAATTCGCTTATTTTTTGCCGTTTGTCCTTGGTCTCGAATTCGAGGCTTTTCATTTTTTGCTTGTCCAAGGTCATAGTCAAGTAGTGGAAAATGATAAAGCCGAAGAAAATGACCAGGAATGAGAAAGCCAGCACGGCGTTTCTGACCAATTTTGAAGAAACAGAAAATTCCTTGTTGGATGACGTGGCATCAGAAACGATGATAACTGAAAAATTACGTCTTTTTTTTGCGTCTTTTACGATCATTCACTTTCCTGGGTATTTTGATTGTAAAGCATTGGGAATGTTCTGTCAAGCATGTGCGCACATTATGGACCGACGATCTCCCTGATTTTGCCGGCGATGCTTTCCAGGGGGGTCCCAGGAGGGAAAACATCCCGGATACCGATTTTCTTTAATTCCGGCAAGTCTTCGCCGGGGATGATGCCGCCCAGGAACATCGGGGGTGGGGGGATTTCCTTTTCCTTGTAAACCGCTATGATCTTTTTGCAAAGCTGCAGGTGGGCGCCGGAAAGGATACTCAGGCCGATGATGGAAACATCTTCCTGGATCGCCGTGTTAACGATGGTTTCGGGTGATTGGCGCAACCCGGTGTAGATGACTTCCATGCCTGCGTCGCGAAGATACTTGGCCACGATCTTGGCGCCGCGGTCATGCCCGTCCAAACCCGGTTTGGCGATCAGGATTTTTATTCTGTGCATTTGGGTAATATTTTCAAACAAAAAAATTAAAAAGTCAATATTTTAACTTGACATTGCCGTTGAAAAAGTGATAAAGATTACCGTAGAGGGACAAAGTTCAGGAGGAGCCGTATGAATAAAAAAGTGATTGTTCTGGCTGACAACAGCTATACAATCCGCCGGATTGTCGAATTGTCATTTTCTGAAATTGAAAATATAGATGTCCGCAGTTTCGAGAACGGTTCCGGAATCAAGGAAAAACTGCTGCAACTGAACCCCGCCGTGGTGATCGTGGACATCAAGTTGCCTGAGATCAATGGTTATGAAATTTGTCGTTTCATCAATGAAACCCCCACCTTGAACCGCAGTCGGGTTTTTTTAATGAAAGGCAGTTTCGAACCGGTTGACAACGAAATGATTAAGAATCTTAAATATGAGGACATCATCACCAAGCCTTTTGATTCCAACGCTTTGGTCAGTGCGGTGATGAAGATCGTCAACCAAGAAGAAGACAAGATTTCCGGAAAATTTGCCGGAACAGGTCCCAGTTCTTTTCCGGAAGATTTTCCCGAGATTGAGACCGAAGTCCCGGAAAGTGAAGATATCAGTTTTTCCGACATCCGTGGCGATATGGAAGCGCCGCTTGCGGGTCGCCCGGTGATGAAGAACCAGGTCCCGGAACGAGAGGAAGTGCAGCCTTCCGAAGAGATCACGCAAGGAACGCAGCCCCTCAAAGACAGTCTTTTGCCTCAGGAAACCGAGGAATCCATCAAGAATCCGTTTGAAGAGGAGCCCGCTTTTGAGGAAATCAACGTGGCGGCACCCCCTGCCGCCCTGTTGACTCCTGAATTTGATACCAAGTCCAGGCTCAAGACTCTGCAGGTTGACCGCGAATCCAAGGACGTATCCGATGAATTTCACGAACGTTTTCTCGAGATTGCCAATGAAGACACTTCCGAGGACCTGCTCAAGTCATCGCTGGAATCGTCGCCTAAGCCCGATGGCGATGATCTGCGGTTCCCCGCCGATCAGAAAGATGATAAATTGATGGAAAGCGGGGAAAAATTCGCGTTGGAATTCGACAGGGATGAAATGATTTCTCCCGCGAAAACCATCTATGCCGGCCCGAACAGCCTCATTGACCTTGCCGCCCCCGGCCCCAAACCGGAAAAGGAATCGGAATTTTTTGCGGGCAAGGTTTTTGACAAGGAAGCGGTCGTCAAAAAAGCGCATCCTGAAGTACGCTCGCCTCAAGCCGAATTGGAGAAACTGGCCGGCATGCCCAAAAGAGAAGCCAAAACCGAGCGCAAAGCTCCGGAACCGGAAAAATTGGAGCTGACCGGAAAACTGGAAGAAAAATTAAGCCTGACCATCAAGGAGCTGCTTTGGGAGATCGTTCCGCCCTTGGCCGAAAAGATCATTAAAGAAGAAATCGATAAAATCAAATCCGAGCTGAGCAACAGCGGTTTGTAATTTTTTCTTTGGAGTTGGAACCAAGTGGAAATGAACATGGAAAAAGCTTATGACCATTTACGGACCGAAAGCGACTGGTACCGCCGCTGGGAGGAGAACGGCCTGTTCACTCCCGCCGGCGATGCCGCCGGCATCCCTTTTTCGATCATCCTGCCCCCGCCCAATGTGACCGGTTCGCTGCATATCGGCCACGCCTTGACCCTTTCCCTGCCCGACATCATCGTGCGTCGAAAAAAAATGCAGGGCTTCAACGTACTGTGGCTGCCCGGGGTCGACCATGCCGGCATCGCCACGCAGATGATGGTGGAAAAAAATCTGAAAAGGGAAAAGGGATTGAGCAAGGAGGACCTGGGGCGGGAAGCATTCCTGCAGCTGGTCTGGGATTGGAAAAACACATCGCAGCAGAAAATCGTGGGCCAGATTAAAAAACTGGGGTTGGCGCTGGACTGGAGCCGGATGAAATTCACCCTGAGCGATGAAATGCAGCAGGTGGTCAGGAAAGTTTTTGTCCAGCTGTTCCAGGAAGGAAAAATTTATCAGGGCACCTACATGGTGAACCGCTGTCCCAGCTGTAAAACCGTCCTTTCCGACCTGGAAGTCGAGCACAAGGAGGTCCACGGCCGCCTGACCTATATCCGCTATCCGCTGCGCCGGGACCCTAAGCGCTGGGTGGTGGTGGCCACCACCCGGCCGGAAACCATGCTCGGCGACGTGGCGGTGGCCGTACACCCCAAGGATGCCCGCTACAAGAAGCTAATCGGCCAGGAGCTCCTCTTGCCACTGACCGGACGGTTCATTCCCCTGATTGCCGATGATGACGTGGACCGGGAATTCGGCACCGGGGCGGTAAAGATCACTCCGGCCCATGACCCGGCCGATTTCAAGATCGCCCTGAAGCATCATTTGGAAAAGATCGTGGTCATCGATGAGCTGGCTCGCATGACCGGTCCCATCCCGGAAAAATACATCGGCCTGGACCGCTTCGCCTGCCGCCTGGAAGTGCTGAACGACCTGCGGGCTTTGGCGTTGATCGAAAAGCAAGAGGAGTATACCCATAATGTCGGCCATTGCCAGCGTTGCGAAACCGTGGTCGAACCGAATATTTCGCGACAATGGTTCCTGAAGACCGCGGAACTGGCCGCGCCGGCCATCCGGGCGGTCTCGGAAAGCCAGATCGTTTTCATTCCCGACAAGTGGAAAAAAGTGTATTTCAACTGGATGGAGAACATCCAGGATTGGTGCATCTCCCGGCAGTTGTGGTGGGGGCACCGCATCCCGGCCTATTACTGCCAGGACTGCCAGGAAGTTGTGGTAACCGAAGAAAACCCCAGCCGCTGCCCCAAGTGCGGAGGGACGCGCCTGGTCCAGGACGAAGACGTTCTGGACACCTGGTTCTCCTCCGCCCTGTGGCCTTTCACTACTTTGGGCTGGCAGGACGGCAGCCCGGATTTCAAGACCTTCTACCCCACGTCCATCATGGCCACGGCCTTCGACATCATTTTTTTCTGGGTGGCGCGCATGATCATGATGGGCATCCATTTTGGCGGCGCGGTCCCCTTCCGCGAAGTGCTGATCAACGGCCTGATCCGCGATGAAAAAGGCCAGAAGATGAGCAAGACCAAGAACAACGCCGTCGATCCGCTGGACATCATCCGCGAATACGGTGCCGACGCCCTGCGCTTCACCCTGGCCGTCCAGGCAGTGCCGGGCATGGATCTCTCTCTTTCCGTCAACCGCATCAAGGGCTACAAGGCCTTTGCCAACAAGATCTGGAACGCTTCCCGCTATGTCATCATGAACCTGAAAGGCGATGAGGAACTGGCGATCGATGCCGGCCGTATCACCGACACCGATAAATGGGCCCTGCATTTGTTGAACACCACGGTGGACAAGGTGAATCGTTGCTTTGACGATTACCGCATGTACGAGGCGGCGGACCTGATCTACCATTTCATCTGGGATGAATACTGCGACTGGTACCTGGAATTTTCGAAAAGCGATTTGGCCAGCCCCCATACCCGTTCGGTTCTCAAGCTCACCCTTTTAAAGATCCTGCAGCTGCTGCACCCCTTCATGCCGTTCATCAGCGAGGAGATCTACCAGAAGATCAAGGCCGGCAAGGACTTCCTGCTGCAGACCGAATTCCCGGCCTTTGACAAGAACTTTGTTTTTCCGGAAGCCTATGCCGCGGTTGAGACATTGAAAAAAGTCGTGGCCGAAACCAGGAAAACCAGGACGGAAAACCGTATTGAACCCAATAAAAAAATTCCGATTTATCTGAAATGCGAAGCGGCGGTGGAAAAAAAACACCTGGAAAAGCACTTGAAATATTTCGATTTCTTGAGCCGCAGCCTGCAGACAGAGATCGTCGCCGACCTGTCGCTTCTGCCCAAGGGCTTCCGCGGCGTGAGCCAGAACTGGGAGATCCTTCTCCCCTTTGCCAGCGACCAGGACCGCCAGCAGGAATTGCTCAGGCTGCGCGGCGAACATGAAAAGCTGGGCAAGCTGATCGGCCAGATGGAAAGCAAGTTGAGCGGCGGCGGCTTTGCCGAGAAGGCCCCGGCCGAGGTCATCCAGAATTTCAAAAAGAACCTGCAGGAATACATCGAGAAAAAGGAAAAAATAAGCAAGACCCTTGACGACCTATCCTGATCATTTCAAGAACATTCATCTCGAACGCTGCGAGTCGACCAATGATTTTATCAAGCGGGATCTGCCCCGCTTGGAAACCGATTTCCCGCTCATGGTCAGCGCCGACGGGCAATCGTCCGGGCGCGGCCGGGAGAACCGCGGCTGGAGCTCGCCGGAAAACCTTGGCATCTATGCGACTTTCGGGTTCCGCCTGCCGGACAAGCGGTGCCTGGCGCTTCTTCCGCTTGCCGCCGGCATCGCCGTCGGCGGCATGCTGGAAAACTGGACCGGGAAGAATTTCGATTTGAAATGGCCCAACGATATCCTGGCGGCAGGGAAAAAAATCGCCGGCATTCTGTGCGAAACGATCGTGAACGCCGACAAGATCCTCTGCCTGGCCGGCATTGGCATCAACGTCAACCAGCAGCCCGGCGATTTTCCGGATGATTTGCAGGAGCGGGCCGGGTCGCTGCGGCAGCTTACAGGAGTCGCATGGCCGCTCGGCGCGGGCCGCGAACGCCTGGCCGCGAGCATGGCTTCCTGGCTGGGAAAATTATTCGCGGCTGGCGGCTCCTGCATCGTCGACCGCGCCCGCCAGCTGAGCCGTTCTTTTCTGGGGCAAACCATTTCTTTTCATCACCAGGGGCGGATGATCCGGGGGATTTTTTTGGACATCGCCCCGGATGGCGGATTGTTGCTTGAGTTGTCGGGTGGCGAAAAAAAAATATTCTACAGCGGCGAATGGCTCGATTGAAACGAACCGCTGCCCGGCGGCGGGGAAAAACGATCAGACCTTGAAGACGACGTTCAGGTGGCAGAGGGTGATCTCGTCCTCGGCGTGCAACTCGTGCTTGACCCCGGTCTGCAGCTTGTTGCCGTTCAGGAAAGTGCCGTTGATGGCGCCGGGTTCCTCGGAAAGATAGAATTTGCCGTCCTTGAACTGGATCTTGGAGTGCTTGCGTGAAATGTATTTTTCTTCGTCCTCATCGGTCAGGTCGATGTCGGGGACAAATCCGGTGGTGTAGTCCCGCCGGCCTAAAAACGTCTGGGTTTTGGTCAGCTGCACCAGGCGGTTCGAACGCTGAATGATCAAATAGGCCTTGACGTCGGAGCTGATCTTTTCAGACGTCTGGTCTTCTTTTTTCGCTTCCTTGGCTGCCGGTTTTTCTTTTACAGCCGGGGGGGCACCCAACATGTCCATCAGGACCGTTTGAATTTTAATGTGTTTTTCACTCAGTTTCTTTAATATTTTCAATGCAATATCGGGGGTCTGCTTTAGCATTTCGGTCAAAGAGATATAGGGGATCTTGATCATGTCCGCGTCTTCGATGACTTCAACCGAATAGATCGCGTTTTGCTCATTGTTCAGTGATTCTTCGCCAAAAAAATCCCCCTTGGTCAGCGTGACCAGGATCTGGCCGCTGCCCTCATCCTTCAGCTGCACCTTGCCATTGTTGAGAATATAAAAATCGGTCTGGATATCGCCCTTTTTATAAATGCTGTCGCCGGCCTTGTAATGGGTGAGGAATTTCTTTAGTGTGTCCATATTTCTGGATTGCGTTAAAAAATATTCTAATAAAGATAATTCGTTTTGTCAATTTTTGCCGGTTTGGGCTTTTCATTTTTCAAGACAGCCGTCATGCGGCGCTTGCCAAGCCATGCTTTTTATTCTAAAATTGCTTGCCGGGCCTCTCCGGCCGGCTTTCATCGTAAAAGTCATGAAAAACGAATTCGCTTTCCTGTTCCCTTACCCCAAGAATGTCCAGGTTCGCGATGATTTTTTCGATATCCGGGATCTGTGTTTTCCCATGGAAATCTATAAAAAATACGATTTCCTGTTCGACTATTTTGATGTCAGGAACAAAAACCGCGGTCTGGAAATTATCTTTCAGGAACGTCAGGGCCTGGTTGGAGAGGAGTATGTTCTGGAAAGCGGCGAGAAGCGGATCCTGGTTCTGGCCAATTCATTCCGCGGGCAGTTTTATGCTCTGGCCACGCTGCTGCAGATCATCTCCTTTCATGGCGACTCCGGGCGCATGCCGGTTTTTTTAATTCGCGATGAGCCGGAAATCGCCTTGCGGGGATTTGCCCTCTCTGCGCTAAGCGGAGCTATTCCCGTCATGGCCGAGCTGCATCGTTTGCTTCTGAAACTGGCCCTTTTGCGATTCAACCTTTTTGCCATGCCGGCTGCCTGGTTGGGCGGGAACGAACATTCCGTACCGGTGCATTATCGGGAGGGATCTGTCGGCCGGACGGGGATGGCTCTGCTCGCCGCCCGAGCCCGGAAAATGGGCATGGAAATTTTCCTGATGCCCGCCGACGCTCCGGAGCCAGGCGGCCAGGGCTATGGCCGGACCGGCGTGGAGCTCATTCCGGCCGACCGGGCCGGCAGCGGTTTGAGAGAAAGTGATAAAAAAACGCATTCCACC